>CAZAIZ010000460.1:0-1548 GCA_964485275.1 uncultured Pedosphaera sp. | reverse complement strand
TCCGGCGGCGAATCAAGTCCGTCAAGAACACCTCGCAGATCACCAAGGCGATGGAAAAGGTGGCTCAGGCCAAAATGGCCAAGGCCCAGCAGGCAGCGATTGCCGGTCGGTCTTATGCTGATTTGATGAACCGAGTACTGTCTGAAGTGGTTACTCATGCAGGAGACTTTGATCACCCTTTTATGGAGAGCCGCGGCGGCAAGAAACGGGCGTTGATATTGGTTACGACTGATAAAGGCCTATGCGGGGCACTGAATACCAATCTTTTGCGGAAGGTTTCCGATGAGTTTGTTACTGACGACACTCAGATAATTTCTGCAGGCAGGAAAGGTGCCCAGCATTCTATTCGGACAGGCTGGGATTTGACTGCTGAATTTTCCTATGGGGATCCGCCCGTAATAGCCGAAGCAAGAGCGATAACCAAGGCGGCAGTGGATCTCTTTGAAAAGGGGGAAGTTGATCATGTGGATATCGGCTTCACCAATTTCATTAATACCATTATTCAAAAACCTGTAGTGCAGACTTTGCTGCCTATTACCGAAATTAAGGGAGTGAGCGCCGGGGTTGAGGGGGAGGTAACATCTTCAGATTTGCCTGGCGGGACAACCGAGTTTCTCTTTGAGCCTTCGGCAGCTGGAGTCTTGGGTGATCTGCTTCCTCACTATTTAAATTTTCAAGTACACCAAATTTTACTGGAGAGTCGCGCCAGCGAGCACAGTGCGCGCATGGTGGCGATGAAAAATGCAACCGACAACGCGAATCAGCTTATCAAGGATTTGACGCTGGAATACAACAAGCTACGTCAGGCGGCCATTACCAACGAGCTGTTGGAAATTACCACCGCCCAAATGGCATTGGGCAATTAATTTAAAAACGACAGAATTACGACCATGAATAAAGGTAAGATTGTACAAATAATTGGACCGGTGGTGGACGCGGAGTTTACTGAGGACCTACCCGCCATCTATAACGCGCTAACCGTGGAATTCCAGGTTGGCGGCAAGAGCACACAGCTCACGCTGGAAGTCCAGCAGCATCTGGGTGACAACTGGGTGCGGGCTGTGGCCATGAGCAGCACTGAAGGTCTCAAGCGTGGCATGGAATTAACCGATGCGGGCAAACCGATCAGTATGCCAGTGGGTGAGGCTGTAATGGGTCGGGTTTTCAACGTGACGGGTGATGCAGTAGATGAGCAGGGGCCTGTAAAGCCGGATCAGGATTCTGAAGGGAACGACATCTACAACCCAATCCACCGGTTGGCTCCGGAATTGAAGGATCAATCCACCACGCCTGAGGTTCTCACCACAGGCATTAAAGTTATCGATCTCATATGTCCGTTTTTGAAGGGGGGCAAGGTCGGGGCTTTTGGTGGTGCGGGAGTGGGTAAAACCGTTGTTATCATGGAGCTCATCAACAACATCGCCAAAGGCCATGGTGGGGTATCGATGTTTGCTGGTGTGGGAGAGCGGACCCGCGAGGGTAACGACCTATACAATGAAATGATTGAGGCCGATGTTATCAAGACTGAGAAGGATGAAAACGGTCACA
>CAZAIZ010000459.1:0-1558 GCA_964485275.1 uncultured Pedosphaera sp. | reverse complement strand
ATAATAAAATCCGCCGGTAAAAAATTAGGCGGTAAGGCGTGAGACTAGAATCGTCCACACTTTATTCAAACCTTAATCGCATAAATAAAGAGATGTGGGTTTGATTCCTATGTTACTCGATAAGCTTGTAGTTGGGCCATTTGGCTACAGAGAAATGGTACATTAAGGGGGGGAGATTTGTGCCACTGGAGTGATAAGTGGCCTTTCCCTTGTTGCCGTTGAGGTTCACAGCCAGAAGCGACAGCTTCAGGTCTTTCAAATGAGATCGGACTTTTTTGGGCGACTGATTGAACAGGAGGCCGGCCCAGGGCAGGCGCAATTCTCCACTATAACCACTGTCGCGATCAGTGGACTGGTTAAGGGTGGATGGCTGGTTGTTAACTTTCTTTTTCAGCTGAACCGCCCGTTCGAGGGTATGGGTTCCCTGATCGGGCAGGTATCTGTCCCGATGAAAGGTGACATGTTGGTAAGCGGGTTTCTCTATCTTGGCGAGCCGATCGGGGCTCGGGATTTCAATCCAAAGGGTATTCAGATGGTTGGCGGCATTATGATGAATCTCCCAGAAGAACTGATCACTCCCAAGGGAGATAAAGAATTCGGCGAGATCAAGATTCTTCTCCGGCGCATATTCCAGACTCTGGGGCCGACGGTTTTTTGGCGGTCCAGTCTTTTGTCCGGTGCCCAACGCAACTAAATTTGTATCATTCACTTCATAAGCCAAATAGAGATAGTGCTTATCCCAAGTCATCCACGTAGTCATAGGAACAGGATCCGGTGTTTTGCCGGATTTGCCATGAGGATATATTACCGGGATTGGCTTAGCCTGTTTCCAACAGGCATCGTTTAACCTGCCGTCTATCCTAGGGGCAGAAACAGCACGTGATATGGGGGTGGCTTTTCGGGAAGGGTTTGCTCCGCGAGCAAATAGTGAGGTGAACACCAACAGCAACATGATGGATTTCATGGGTGTTTTATTGTTGGTTCCAAGGGCGACCAGGTGGAGGCGGCGGAGGCTGTTTCCAGTTCCATTCGGTGGTGTATTTTAAGTTTAGATAAGGGATGGGGATGGTTTTTCCGTTTCTGCCCTTCGAAATAAGCAGGGCATCGAGCAGGGCACTGCTCATCAGGGTGCGCTCGGCGGGCCATGTGGGTTGACCGGTATGAAACATTTTTTCGGTGCCCTTCACCAGATAGGTAAAGTGCATGTAAGGACGTGCTTCCTGGGTCCAAAAGGTGGTGGATTTTTTTTGTCCACTGAGAGTTTTCCATGCGACACCCCATTCATTGACCGCACCATTAAGGGTCAGAACATAAGCTTTCAGTCCATCAAGATACTCTATAATGAAAAGAACGGGATCTTTCACCAGCTCTTTTAAGGGTTTATTTGGTCGGGTGGTAACCGGGCTGCGCGTGAGGCATTTGAGGGCGTCCTTGAGTAGGTCTGGGTCAAAAAGCTCTTCATCCATGGCTTTCCAAACGGCATCCCCGGTCAAGGTTTGGACTTGCTTGACACCGGTCTCTCCTCCAGCACGGCGTTCACTCAGGCATTGGACCATTT
>CAZAIZ010000458.1:0-1569 GCA_964485275.1 uncultured Pedosphaera sp. | reverse complement strand
CTTCATCCACTCCATCGACTTTTTCGAGTTTATAATCTATGCCAGGGAAAAATCGTCCCACCGAGCCTTCGCGGTTCTCGATAATGGTATTGGTGGACAGCACCGGGCTTGTCTCGGTGGCCCCATAACCTTCCACTAAAGTGACTCCGAATTTTCTGGCCCATGTTTCCCGCGTGGAGTCCTGAACCTTTTCCGCCCCACAAATCACATACCGCAGGGTTGCAAAATCTGCCGCCTGACCAAAGCGCGCATACCCATTAAGGAAGGTGTTTGTTGCCAGCAAAATCGTACAGTCCCGATCGTAAAATACTTCTGGAATTTGACGGTACATTAAAGGTGAAATAAACAGGTAAACAAAACTTCCTCGCAATAGTGGCAACAGTAATCCCCCAGTAAGACCAAAACTGTGAAACAAAGGCAAACAGGTGAAAAACCTTTCGCTTTCCTTTAAATCAAGCACCGACATACATTGCCGTGCATTCGCGAGTAAATTACGATGGGTCAGCTCCACTCCCTTGGGGGTTCCCTCAGAACCACTGGTGAAGAGCACCACTGCGGTGTCAGCGAAGGGCGTGTAGTGGCCAGCCAAGGGGTTAAATTTATGATTAAGGAACGCACATAGCTTACTGAAGCCAGAAATCTTTTCGGCCACGTCCTCGAGATAAATCAACTCTATGCCCGATTCCTCGAAGGGAACTGCATCCAGCTTGGATTTCTCCAGAAAAGCACTTGAAGTAATGATTTGTTTGATGCCAGCTAATTCAGCGCATTGAAGCATGGCATGTGTGCCAGATGTGTAATTTAAGATGGCAGGCACCTTCCCGGATGCCCACAGGCTGGTAAGGGTTGCGACTTGGCTGTTTACATTTGGAAGAAGCACCCCGACCCGATCAGCTTGCTTATCCAGCATCTTTGTCCACTTGCCAGCCAAAACATCGGTCCCGACCAATAGCTCACGATAGGTCATGGTCTTGAAGGTTGTGTCCTCAAGCACAATCTGATTGGGAATCTGTTTGGCAATTGCAGCTATCGCGGTAATCAAGGTTTGCTCCCCGAATTCCATTTCCGTGTCGAATTGCTGCCGCAACATGCGGTCCCTTAGCCATTGGTTCAGTTTTGCACGTTGATCAGCCGATTTGCCTTCATATTGGGGTGGCTCAACCGGATCACTGAAATGTGCCGTTACTTTGGGAAACCATTTGGTCCAACCCCCGTGTACGCTCCCCAGTACGCGGCCTGCTCCGCGCAGGTAGCAGGTAATAACCTTGGCATTGGTCTTTTGAATCAAAAACCCCGTACCGCCGAAGAGTCGCTGCAAACAACCGGTGCGACTCATGCGGCCTTCGGCAAAAAGAATCAATTTCCCATTAGCCTCGAGATGCGCTGTCATTTTTTTCAGAGCCGAAGCAGGGTCGGTGCCAATGAGAATAATACGTGGATTGCTGAGAACCCAAGCATGCAACTTACTGTTTCGAGCCGGCATTTCTGAGGCGGCAAACATCCAGTCCGGATCTACACACAAGCCTACGAACAACCAGTCAATCCACGAAAGATGATTGGGGATCAGCA
>CAZAIZ010000457.1:0-1578 GCA_964485275.1 uncultured Pedosphaera sp. | reverse complement strand
TTTTCTCTACTTATATAATAAATAACCAATGGGTAAGATACGGGTCATTTTGATTTTAGGATTGGTGTTGTGGGTGCAGGGGCAACTACCCTGCCAAGGCGCCATTATTCCCGTGACTCTTGAATTGATGGCAGGCACCGCCGGAGGCCCGGTAATTACTACCAATAAAACCAAGGTCATTATCAACCTTGCCGCGATGGTAAATAACCCCACTAACCCCCCTCGGATAAGACTGTCGCTTTTCCCGGTGGTACAGGGACGGCAAGCCAGTTTTGTCTCCCAAACCCCTAATGGTCAGTGGGGCCCGACCTTTCCGCCGAATATGCCCCCTTCAGGCGATGGGGACCCGGCTTTCTATTGCTCCGCCGGGAATACCTGGGCGCAGATGAGCCTCATTTCAATTCAAGGCAATAATTGGGTGGTCGATATCTGGCTTGATGATAACTTGAGGGGAAATACTGCCTTCTGGCGGGCCAGACAACCCACCACCTATGTCTGGCTGATTGATGATGGCTCAGGCAGCAGCTCTCAACAACAAGGATTTGCTCAACAGCAAATAGGCACACCTATCACCTGGAAGGGACCACCCGTTACGACTTTAAGAAGACAATTCAATCCGCAGACCGGCAGGGTTGAAGTCACCAAGAATGGAGTGATTACCCGAAAAGGATATCTGAATCTTGCTGGCAACAAGCTTAACCGTCGCCAGGTCCTGCGTAATTACCGGTACCGGTAGTTTTCATTTGAAAGAGTTTCAGGTTTGCTTTGATTTGGTTCTCAAGTTTAGGTTTCGCTTCATGAAACATTTTCTTTTGATTTTTGCAATTTTGTTGGCTGGTTGCGGAGCCAAGGAAGAATTCAATGGCCCTGCACCCGATTCCAACGAAACAGGAGCCACCAAGCCCAAACCGAGCCCCCCGCCCAAGCACACAAAAGATTCACTGGAACTGATCCAAAAACGACTTGCGAGCAAGGAAGCCATCCTTATTGATGTACGCGAGCAGGATGAATGGGATGATGGGCATCTTCAGTCCGCCCTTTTTATGCCCTTAAGCAAACTGGAAGATGGAGAGGATAAGGAAGGTTTTGCTGCTGAAATTGCCAAACAGTTCCCCAAAGATAAAATTATCTACTGCCACTGCGCTGCCGGCGGCCGGGTGATGCCTGCCTCAGCCATCCTTCATAAAATGGGCTATGATACAAGGCCCTTGAAGGCGGGATACGACGCACTCCTCAAGGCCGGCTTCAAAAAAGACGAATAATATGGATACCTATAATGCCTCCTGCCTTAATCCCAACCTCATTAAAAGTGATAACCGTCGTGAAACTTCGGTGGACTAGCCGCCCATGCAAGAAGCGGGGGGTAGACCTTGTTCTCCCAGATATCCTTAATGCATCCAACAGCAGAAAACCGCTTGGGTAACACCATCCTCAGGGGAGCCCATTCCTTTAATTGATCGGTATGTGCCAGGTTTTCAGTACTTACAATTCCCTGATCCACCCAACGCCAGACCTGCTTCACTTTGAAGGGGCCGGCTTCCTTTCCGTTTTTCATCAGGTATATTTTCATAATTCCAG
>CAZAIZ010000456.1:0-1588 GCA_964485275.1 uncultured Pedosphaera sp. | reverse complement strand
GGTTTAACGGGATTTTGTTTGTGGGCGATAAGGGAATGCTTTTGGCTGACTACGGTAGGCGGGTGTTGTTGCCCAAGGATAAGTTTGCTGGCTTTAAGGCGCCCAAGCCGTGGATAACCAAGTCGCGTGGGCATCATCAGGAGTGGATTCACGGGGCGAAAACCGGGGCGCCGACGCTCTGTAACTTCGAGTATTCAGGCAGTTTGATTGAACATAACCTGCTGGGCTCAGTGGCCTACCGTGTGGGTAAAAAGTTGCAGTGGGACGCGAAGAACCTGAAGGCGACCAACGCACCGGAGGCCGGTAAATACATCAGGCGCGAATACCGCAAGGGTTGGACGATCTAGGCTGATACATGATTCGCATCACTCACCTGGATCACGTCAACTTTCGTGTTCGTGATCTTGAGGAGAGCATCGGGTTTTATGGGCGCCTGTTCGGGTTTGAGATCAAGCAACAGGGCGTGCGCGATGGGCAACCCTGGGCCATCGTGGGGCTGACGAATGCGGCATACCTTTGTCTCTATCAGTTGCCGGAAGGGGAACTGTCGGACCAAGGCCTGCGGATCAATCATTTTGGATTCCATGTCGATGATTTCGATCAACTGAAGGAAAAACTGCAGGCTGAAAAAGTTGAGATCATGTATGAGGGTGAAGCCATCGATTGGGAGCATTCGAGATCCTTCTACATCAAGGATCCCTCTGGCCATGAGATTGAGTTGTCTGAACATTTTGGTGGGGCACTTAATTGACGATTAATTGGATTTGAGCGAGAGGAAGGAAAATTTTCCCGGTTGCCAAAGTAAAGCTATTGGTTAGGATATAGAAAACCCGCCGAACCGGCGGTCCGACGGGCTACCCAACCTGTTAAGAAGGCTCCCATACTCCAACATTGGGGGCCTTACCTATTATTAGACGCGTTTGGGTCGGAAAGGTTTCGATTTTTTTCCGGATCGATACCCAAAAGCTGGTCTGCCTTTAATTTAATCTTCGTAAACTCTTCCTGCGTCATTCCTTGGGGCAGATTCCGGAGAAGTTGGCGTGAATCCAGATGGCCATTAGCCGCGGCTATATGGAACCATAGATAGGCGCTTTGTAGGTTCGGGGGTTTGTTGGTGGCGTATTGAACGGCTCGGACAAATTGTTCCTGGGTTAATAATTCCAATTTTCTCCAGGTTTGAAATTTGCCGGTTTCATTCCAGTCGCGCCGGACAACGATATGTCCCTCGTGAAAACGATACTCGTCACTGGGAGCACCGTTATGGTACCAGGAACGCTGGAGTAGCTTCAGGCCGTTGGTGTACACTGCTTCAAAACTTTGTCTCCCGTTTTTGTGTTTTCGCTGGATGGTTCCCGAGAAGGGGGTTTCTTGGCCTGGCTTGTAGTAGAGACCTTCGTGCTGCTCGAGGGCTGTATTGGCGGGAAGGGTGGGTTCGGTGGAGATATTTTCATCGCAGCCACAGGAAAACCATAATGAAAACGGCAAGAAAAACCTCCACATGGGAGTTAGTCTAGGTCAGAAGCGGCTTATTTGCCGAGCAGCTTTTTTTCGATGAAGGGCAGGGCTGTGGTGCCATCCCATCGGTGGC
>CAZAIZ010000455.1:0-1599 GCA_964485275.1 uncultured Pedosphaera sp. | reverse complement strand
CAAGTTCAGTTGGAGATGATGGAAGAATTCATTTTTATGGCCATGAAAAGATTGGGGCAGAAATGGCCGACCTTATATTAAGGCGATTGCGTTTTTCCAAAGCAGATATCGAGGCGGTAGTTCAAACGGTTTGCCGCCACATGCAGTTTAAGGATGCGAAAAATATGCGCAAAGCCACCCTCCGCAGAATGCTATTAAGACCAAATTTCGATTTGGAACTGGAGCAGCATCGCTTGGATTGCCTTGGCTCTCACGGAAAGTTGGATATTTATGATTTCTTATGCGAGCAGAAATTATTGCTTGAGGAAAAACAGGTACTTGTAACTCCTCTGGTCGGTGGGAAGGATTTATTGGATTTAGGGATTAAATCAGGGCCATTGATGGGGGAATTGCTTGATGAAATTATGGATAAACAATTATCAGAGGAATTCTCCACCCGGGAGGAGGCTCTGGCTTGGGTTAAGGAAAAGACTGCACTTTAGTTGCAATTTGTTTACCCTCTGGCGACACCATAAATGGATAAACTATTGCTCATTGATGATGAGACGGATGTTCGCTACTCCTTTGAACGTATCTTCGGGAGTAAAGACGGGCTAGAGTTGAGTACAGCTGCCAGTGGCGAAGAGGCATTGGGTCTGATTCCTCAAATCCAACCGGATTTGGTGATTATGGATGTGCGTATGGGTGGGATTACCGGGATTGAAACACTTCAACGATTGCGTGAGTTTGATGCCAAAACACCGGTTATTCTCATGACGGCTTTTGGGACCACACAAACGGCAATTCAGGCCATGAAGCACGGGGCCTATGATTATATTTTGAAGCCGTTTGATGTGCCCAAGCTTGAGGAACTGGTTGCTAAAGCACTTGATGCGGCCAGATCAATGAAACAGGTGGTTTCCTATCAGCCCCTTCTTGAGCAGGAGGATTATGACTTGGGGATTGTCGGTCAGAGCACCACTATGCAGGAAGTTTTTAAGACCATTGGTCAACTGGCTTCCAGTGATGCAACCGCACTCATTACCGGTGAAAGTGGTACGGGCAAGGAACTGGTGGCCCGGGCGATTTACACGCACAGCCGACGTAGTGATTGTCCCTACTTGGCCATCAACTGCGCAGCTATCCCTGAAAACTTGCTGGAAAGCGAGTTGTTCGGCCATGAGAAAGGGGCTTTCACTGGAGCCTCCAGTCAACGAATCGGAAAATTTGAGCAATCTGATGGAGGCACCATTTTCCTCGATGAAATTGGGGATATGACTTTGGCTACACAAACCAAGATTTTACGTGTTTTACAGGATGGAACTTTTGAACGGGTTGGAGGAAATCAGTCGGTTAAAACCGATGTTCGAGTGATAGCCGCCACGAATATATTTTTGGAAGAGACGGTTGCTGCTGGAGACTTCAGGGAAGATCTCTTTTATCGGCTGAATGTAGTGCGTATTGAGTTACCAGCCTTGCGTGAACGCAGAGAAGATATCCCTCAACTAGTCAGCTATTTTCTTGCCAGAAACTCTCCTAACCACAAGACAATTCAAGCAGACGCGCTCGCCTTGTTGGAGGATTATGACTGGCCGGGTAATGTTCGGGAGCTGGAGAATT
>CAZAIZ010000454.1:0-1616 GCA_964485275.1 uncultured Pedosphaera sp. | reverse complement strand
AGTTCCGTCATCGTCGGTATAGGACTCCAGACTTCCCCCCACTCCGTATTCATCCGACCACGTCCCTTTGATTGTTACGTGCGGATTGGACTTCACGAAAAACTGCAGCTCACCATGCTCGCCGGTAATGGGTACGTTATGACCGCTTTCATCGGCCGACATGGCCACTTTCACTGTAAGGCAATTGGATCCACTTGCCTTTGCCGGTTCAAACTCCATCCCCCAGGTTGAAAACTCCTCCGGGGATTCGTAGCCGTTTTTCTCCATCCAAGTGCTTCCTCGATCATCTACTTTCCGGATTTCTTCCCACTGAAGCTCCTTGTTCTTCTGCCACTCCATAGCCGCCCTCACGGCGGTCTCCTCACCATACATGGTAAAACTGACATCTGTATCCATACTCACGGTATGTTCCTTTGGTTAGGGGTTGGCCAAACCGTAGCAGCAGCAGACCGGGCCGCAACCCCAATTTATGCCCTTCCATTGAAAATCCAGCAGGGATCGGGCCGATCTTTCCCCTCTTGCCCTGAGATGGGGAAAATGGCTAGGATTCCGGTTGCCATCCCGGTGCCGGGTTGTTCACTGCCTCCTTTTGGAGGGTCTTGTGTTGACCAACCGCCATCAGCGTGGAGGGGCATTAGGATTTTAAGCATGAAACTGGTTCTCTTGATGATTGCAGTGGCGGTGTTGGCAGGATGTGGGAAAAAGGCGGCAGTGAAAAAGCCGGAACCACCCGAGGTCGCCACAAGCAACCTCATTGCTGATGCCACTGTCTTAAAGGCGGTTAGCGAACATCTCATCAAGAACCCGGGCAATCTTACCAAGACTGACTTGGACACAATAGTGGAGCTCACCTTGAGTTACACACAGATCAGCGACGCCGGCCTTAAGGAGCTGGCCAAACTAAAGAGGATGACCCACCTATATCTAAATAACACTGAAATAACCGACACCGGCCTTAAGGAATTAGCCAGACTCAAACAACTCAAGTCAATTGCCCTTCAAGGCAGCAAAATTACTGATGCGGGTATCAGGGAGCTGCTCAAACTCCCAAACCTGATCGAGCTGGACCTGCGGAGAACTAAAGTCACCAAGCGTGGGGTTGGTTGGGTGCAGAGAGCGTTACCCAGATGCAGGCTCTTCATCGAATTTGATAAGCTTTCTGCCCTCAATCCTTCGGAACCTGGTTTTCATGCTGTCGTCGAGAGAGAGATGTAGGGGACGGCATCTAGAAACGCCTCGCACTAAACTCATCTGGCCGTGCACAAAAAAACGCCCGCACATAAGCGGGCGCGTGTATTACCTAAACTCGATTAAGTTGTTTTTAAGGAGCGGTGGGCTATTCTTCTTCTTCGCTGCCACCGCCGTCACCACCGCCTCCGAGATCCTCTTCTGCACCAGGCTCGGCACCGACTTCACTGCCATCACCGCCGGGGCCTTCATCAACGGGGGCTGAACCGCCGCCACAACCGACAAAAGCGGTGGCGAAGGCTACTGTGACAAACATCGCAATAATTTTTTTCATAGTAATCAATATATGTTAACAGGTGGTTCGGCATAGTTGAGCCATGCCAACTTTTTGGGTGGGCGATAAGAAACCACAGCAAAAAATTACACAA
>CAZAIZ010000453.1:0-1620 GCA_964485275.1 uncultured Pedosphaera sp. | reverse complement strand
ATTGGTCTGCTGCTGCGTTTTGACCAATGTAATGGAGCACCGCATCGCGCAAAGCATAACTGGCTATATTATCAGTGATACGTCCCTCGTTAATCGCATTTTGAATGATCGGGATCGAATCCGCACCCAAGACCCTGCGCAAGTAGGCCAGAGCGTGTCCGTCAACTGAGCCATCGGAACGCACTAATAGGCCTTTGGCTGTTTCGATAAATTCCCGGTCCTTGTACTTGACGAGAATAGCATAGAGAAAAGCCTTGGCATTCTGATCAATTACCAGGGCATTTTCATCAGGGTTCTCAGGTAATGAAGCGAGCAGTTTGCGGGCGGTACTGAGGATTTCACTCAGGTATTTATCCTGGGCAATCCGTTGTAAGTATTTTTCAAGACAGGCAACTTCAACACCCCGCCCGGTTGTTTCCAGTGCTTCTAACAGGATGTCGATGGCGGTTTGAGAACCGATTTCTGTCGTTGCATCAAGAAGACCGATTCGCAGTGTGGGCGGAAATTTATTATCTAATTTTGGATATGGACGAAAATAGGCCCAAACCGATCCGGTTCGTTTTGGTTTCTTTTCTTTGTCGGCGGACTTATCAGGTTTCTTTTCATTTGCCTTATCAGGCTTGGGGCTTTTATTACCTATACCTTTGGAGTCTCGCTTTATCACGGTCTGTCCGCTTTTGATGCTGTCGCGGAAGGTTAAGTCTTGATTGCTATCAAGGAATTCCTTGATTGGCGGTAATGCATCAACACCATGTTCAATTAAAGATTCAAAGAGATATACTGTGCGTCGGTCGGTGCGTTCATCCTGCGGGTCCAGACTAATGAGTTGATCTATAATTTTCTGGGGAGGTATCCGGTTATCAATGGTTTTACCCGGCACTTCCACCTTGGTTTCAATGAGTTCCACCCGGCCCGATTTTGCCTTTGCCTCCCTTAGTTCCTTGCTAAGCTTTTCGATTTGTTCATCCTTTTGGGTTCCTTCACCTGAATCACGGTTAGTGGGTGAGTTGGGCTTGTTGAGCAGGACAAACATCGCGGACAAGCCCACTACCAATGCCACTAAAATGGGAAATATCTGCTTCATTATCTTTTTATAGCAAAAAATCTGATTTAGTTACATTTTGATGGGCTTTAAATTCTAACGGTTGCGCAGACGGGCAGTGGCCGCCTTTAATTCCTCGAAGTTCAGAGCCTTGTCCCTATTGGTGTCTGACCTGTCAAAGGCTGCCTTCAGCCAGCTGGGAGCTTCATCCAGCTCAAGTTTTCCGTTTCCATTGCGGTCGGTGCGTTTGAGGAAGGCACTTAGGATATTGTCGGCGTTGGCGCCCTGAACTCGGCTGGCACGTTCGCGTGCAGTGCGGGTACTCACTTCGCTAATATGACTGCGGTAAGTGCTCGTGAGGGTGGAGAACCTTTCTCCTGCAGCAGGTCGGCAGAGCAGGGTGAGGCTTCCCATTTCATCGTCACTTTCAGGCCCCCATCGTACTCGCTTTGGAGGTACGTTTGGGTTGTTTGGGTTTTGGGCTGAATTATCCCAGATGATGGTTGATTCCAGCTTGGTGCCCTTGGGGAGACTGACGAAGTCTTCAAACTGATACTGTTCCTGCCAGGAAAAATCCC
>CAZAIZ010000452.1:0-1645 GCA_964485275.1 uncultured Pedosphaera sp. | reverse complement strand
AAAAGCGAATTACAAACCAAAGCAGCCAACCAGGGCATCGATTCCTCACGACCGGTATTGTGTTCCTCCAGAAGTTGAGGCAGTTGTTGTGAATTAAAATCATCACCCACCTCCATCGGGTGACCATACACTTCGAAATCCGCCCAAACTTGAGCGAGTTTTTTGCAGAACGCCCTTAATACCTCATGCCGCTCCTCATAACCCAGCGTGCTTGGCCAAACCCAGGTAACACTCAAAGGTGTCTCACCCCAGCCCTCGGCTTGATTGCCCTCACAATCCTGAACCCTCACCCGGCACCGAGCACAGGTAACATAAGTAACCGTCTCTCCGCCAAACTTGAGTGGCATACGGGTGTTAACAGGCAGAAAAAATAATTCCGCAGAAACCGGTCGAATATCTGTGGGTAAGCTCATAAGTCCGGTCCACGTTGAAATGAGAGCGGGAGTTATGTCGAGCTTTTCTGAACCAACGGAAGATCAATTTGACGACGTCGCCAGCTATAGCCAATCAGCAACGCCAGGCCTACTCCGGCCCCCAAATAGACCAATAAGCTCATGGACGAATCTTCGCCAGCTTCCTTACCGTAAGCCAACTGCTCACCCAATTTCTGATTTATTTGCTTAAAATGCACCTTGGCGATATCGCCGCCACGCAGTTGTCCTCCGGGACTGTCTCCAATAAATCCATCATGGGAACGGGCTATATCCAAAGCTTTGGCAACCGAAACCCTCGCATCTTCGAAGCGACCCTCCGCTTGTCGCAACAAGCCCAGATAGTAGTGGGCAAAAAATTCGCGTTGCGCTCTTTCGATTGGAGCAGGAGCACCATTTTCTACAGCGAGCCAGACATTAGACTCATCGCCTTCGCCCCCATAAAGCGCATAAATCTGCGCCATCGGCACACGTTCCTCCCCGGAAACAGCCATCAAGCTCTCGCGCGCCTTTGCCAGTCCTTCCGTACGCGCAACACAGAGAAAATGCCAGAAGGCCACCTCCATATCCTCGGTGTTCACCGTCCAGTGCCATTCAAAGCGCTTTCGCGCCTCCTCATAATTACCCAACAGGGCGTGCCCCACGCAAATTTGCCAGTGTTCAGTCTCTTTCTTGGGCTTGAGCTGAATAAAAACCTGCCAGTCCTGCACTGCGGCCATTATGTTACCCATTTTAAAGTGATTACAGCCGCGTAACTGATAGATGTCGGCAAAAGTCGGATTGAGACCTAGTGCCGCACTGTAATCCTGAATGGCCCGCGAATTGTTGCCAATTAAATCAAAAAGCTGCGCTCGCTTGACGTAAGCAAAATAATTTGCCGTATCGAGTTCTACCGCACGATCCAAAAGCTTCACCATGGAATTTGTTTTCCCTGCATCCAGTGCCTCAACAGCTTGAAGAAAGAGTTCCTGCTGCTCTACTTTTGGAAAGGGGACCTGCTGAGGGGGTTGCTGCTGGGCCTGAAGCTGTGGGAACACGAACATGCCCACAACTACAGCCCATAAACTATGGAATATACCTCCCCTCACCTTCTGGAATTTTAGGCCCGTTTCCTAAGTCCCCGCAACGGTAACCTATTCACAAGACCACTACTTTTGACTCTTGGAAACCTTGATCTTGTTTAACTCGGCATGCACACGGGCCACATCTCCCAT
>CAZAIZ010000451.1:0-1645 GCA_964485275.1 uncultured Pedosphaera sp. | reverse complement strand
GGCATCCATGAGTGTGGAATCTTTGGCCATGAGGGAGGGAGTGTATCGGGGAATCGACGAAAAATGTCAAGAAAACCGCCTGCTCGAGCCATGCTCGTTACGTCACCGGTCAGCGCGAAACCCGTCTATTTTTTCTTGGGCGCAGGCCGCGGTGCATACCGCCAAACCAGGTCGCCTGCTTCATGGTTTAACCGGCCGTTATCCAGCAAGACCACCTTGCCGCCATCATCCTTCTGGTTCCAGCCGACCCCATGCAGCTGATACCGTCCCTTTGGATCCAGTTTGTAGACATACGATTTTCCGGTGTAGGGATCGTTGGGCAAAGGCACTTTTAGGTCTGCTAGTTTGGCCGAATATTTATTGTGCTCCAGCTTGTGCATCTCCAAGTGACAGGCAATGCGCACATGATCCACCGCGGCTTGAGCAAATCCTATTTTTATTGCCACTTTATCAATCGCGGGGAGCAGTATGCCGCTTAACATGTCATAGACCCCCAAGATCGGTACTTTACGTTTTGTTCGTGCATCTAATTCCTTGTTGAAAGCCAGAGAAACCTCAGGGTGGATGCGTCGGGCTTGGGTGTCGACAATGCGCTGGGTAAAATTCAAATGCATCTCATTAAGGCGTCTCTGGTTATGGCTAATCCAGCCATCAGGCAAAACCTTTAACATGGGGTCATCGTCTTCGAGCAGCATTCCCAGCAATTCTGGATCATCACGCATACGGTCAATTAACAGATTGGCAAGGTCACGTTCCCCCAGAATGGAGATGCGATAGCCTTCCAATAAATCAATTCCAGCCAGCAGTTTCTCAATGTCTGCCAATTGCCCGGCACTCCATTTTTCCTGTTTTAAGCCTTCCCAAACCGGTTGAAGGGCGATTTTCAAGGAGGCAATACGCACCAGCTGGGAAATTAGCATAGGTTCATCCCTGATGCTTTCGGTCAGAAAAAAGCACATCCGGACATCCGCCAAAGCTGCTTCTGGATTGTCATTGGCCTGATGCGCTAGTGCCCTGAGGGTAAAACTCTTGACGAAATTCCTTAGGGGCGACAAGTGCGGCAACAATGCAGCAAAGTGGGCCTCGTACTTGATATCATACCGGCATAGGGGCCGCTCCCTGGCCGCTTGGGTTAGCTCGGTCATGGTGGCTTCAAATTTGCCAAGAGCCTGCAGGATATCAGCGGCCGGTTTGGCCGACTTCTTCGGATGTGGCCAGCCTTTCTCTTCCCGGAAAAACTGCTGCCACGCGCTCAGATCAACCGATTTGCCGATTTGCCACCCATCGAGCTTTGGGATCGAGGCTCCTTCAATCTTCAACAAACTTTGAGCCTGATCGAAATTTTTTTGATCGGTGGGGTCGGCTTCACTCAGGTCCTTGTTCCATTTGTGTTCATGCAAAGGCTTGAGTAGCGGGATATGTGCAAAGTTTTTTTCTGAAGGAATTGGCTTGGGGATAATCTGCTTATAGTCAAACACCTCACCTTTGGCTTCCCATTCCCTTTTGAATTCTTCCCAATCGTTTTTACCACGTGCAACATGCCCACACGAAGACAGGAGAAAAAGCCCAAGAACGGCTACTGTGGTAATGCCAAAAGTCTTCATGAATCGTTTTGATTTTCAGTAAGATATCTGGATTACATCCA
>CAZAIZ010000450.1:0-1699 GCA_964485275.1 uncultured Pedosphaera sp. | reverse complement strand
GCGCCCTCGCCGCCTTGAAACGCCAGCATTTGCCTGATGGCAGTTTTCTTTATGGGGAGTATCTGAAGAATTCGCCGAGACGGGGAATCAACCGGCCGGCAGGCAGTCTTGGCAGAACCCAGGTTGGGAACCTTGCCCTGCGCCTATGGGGTGATAAGCGAATTACTGATAAGGATATTGTTGATTGGCTTGATCGTTTGTTTGCCCGCAATGAGTGGCTTGGGATAGGCCGTAAACGCCCTGTTCCTCATGAAGCATGGTTTCAGATTGCCGGATATTTTTATTATTATGGTCATTACTATGCCGGCATGTTGATGGATCATGTTCCTGAAAAAGAGCGCTCGCGGTTGCAGGATCATTTGGCGATGACCATAATGAAGTTGCAGGAAAAGGAGGGAGATTGGTGGGACTACCCTCTTTATGATTATCACCGCCAATATGGAACGGCGATGGCTGTCATGACCTTGCAAAAATGTCTCCGTAAGCCGCAGTCTAAAGATTGATTATTGTCTTCAGGGTGCTTGCTGCGAGCATTCCCTTCGGGTAGCCTTTCAGATATGATTCGTCGGTTAATCTTGCTGCCTGCTCTGGTGTTGTTGATGGGCTGCTGTTCTACACCCGCGCCGGGTGCCGGGCCTACAAGCCATGGGGCAGTTTTGAATGCGTGGTTTGCCCAGCTCGATGAAGTTAACTTTGCCCTGCATGATGCCTTGTTGAAGGCATTGTTTGTGAGCAAGCGATCGGGCAAGGAAGTGTTTGTGCGCAGAATTGCCGTTGAGGGGGCCAGTGAGGGTTTACTCAAACACTATGGGGTGTCAACAGAACGGGGTGGAGCGGATAATGTGGTGGGGGTGAATTACGCCACGCGTGAGTTCCTGTTTGATCACTATTTGCCGGAGGATGGGCCCACACTCGATGAAATAAGGCAGCACCTCAAGAACCAGTCGCGCATAAGGGAGTTGAAAAAGGAATTGGGGATTTTTGGGGTCCGATAAAATCTGGTACGCGAGAGAGGACTCGAACCTCCACCCCTTTCGAGACTGGAACCTAAATCCAGCGCGTCTACCAATTCCGCCACTCGCGCACCCGCCCATCTTTGGCTAAACCGGTCTCCGGGTCAATCGGGCTTTTTCATTGTCAGGCGGACACTCGATGTGAAGACTGCGCCTTGCGTGCGTTTTTTAATGCTCAATTGGCGTGATCCGCAAAACCCCCTGGCCGGAGGCGCTGAACGGGTTACTCATGCCTATTTGCGTGGTTTGGTTGAACGTGGGCATGAGGTGACGTGGTTTGCCAATGCCTTTGAGGGTTGCAGGACGGAGCAAATGATTGACGGAATTCGCGTCTTGCGGGCGGGAGGTAAATTTACCTCTTGGACGAAAGCCCGCAAATGGCATTCAGAACAAAAACCGTTTGATTTGGTTATTGATCAGCACCATGGCATCCCCTGGTATGCTCCGGTGTGGTGCCCCGACAAGTGCGTGGCCTATATCCACGAGGTACTTGGACCTATCTGGGATTCATTTTATAGCTGGCCAATCAGCACTATTGGTAAATGGCAGGAAAAACTGACCCTCCGGCAGTATGGTGCGGTGCGGTTTTGGACTGCCAGTAGCTACACCCGGGAATTATTGGAGGGCCAGGGGGTTCGATCGGTTACACAAATCCCCTATGGCGTAGACATTCGGGCGTTGGAGGA
>CAZAIZ010000449.1:0-1705 GCA_964485275.1 uncultured Pedosphaera sp. | reverse complement strand
TCCGGTCGCCTCCTATCCGCAGCCGAAGGCGAAACCCATCGAGACTCCCAACGTTTCTGCCTCCAGTTTCACACTGCAGGATTTTAACGCCAGTAATCCTGACCACCAGCGTATCCGTCGGGCGATCTGTAGGGATCTCAAAATCAAGGATAACGAATTAACCCAGGCGCACTTGGCCAAGGTGGAGAGGCTGGATCTCTTTGGGGAGGAAATTGAGAGGATAGATCCGGTGCAATCATTGGTTGGTCTGAAGCGCCTCAATATTCATGGCAACCAGATTGTGGACTTGTCGCCATTAAAGAATCTTCTGGCGATGGAGGTTTTGGAGGCCAGTGATAATCGCATCAGTGATGTCTCTGCACTGGCTGAGTTGACACGGATGAAGGTGTTGCATCTCAAGAAGAATGCGATTTCAGATATTGCCCCCTTGGGAAAACTAACCCGGTTAATTTCACTGGACCTGGAACGTAACCAGATTGAGGAAGTGGAAGCCATTCGGGGAATGGTTGAGCTTAACTGGTTGGCCCTTGGGGCAAACCGTGTCAGGAAAATAGAAGCTCTGGCGGGGTTAAGCCGCCTTCGGCACCTTTATCTGGAGCGCAACAGGCTGAACGGGGCTTCGCTTCAATCGATTGAAGGCTTGAAGGCGATGCGTACGCTGTCTTTGCGCGGTAATCAGGTTGATGATATCAGCCCTTTAACCGGCATGAAACAGATGTCGTGGTTGGAGCTCGATGACAACCGTATTGCGGATGTATCCCCTTTGGCTGACATGGTGTTGATGGAAAAACTGTATATAGAAAATAATCGCATTAGTATTCTGGAGCCTTTGGTTGAGCTGGTGGCCTTGAAGAGGTTTATGGCTCGCGGGAATAATATTCCCAGCAGTCAGTCAACCTTGCTCAGCAGGGCCTTGCCCAATTGCCGGGAATTCAAGGCGGGCGTATTCAGCACCATCCCCACCCGCCGCAGATCCTCCAATCAAAAGGACAAATGACCATGACTGATTCCCCCAAAAAAACTGATATGGGTTTTCAGGTTGCCTGCCTGTTTTTACCGCTCTCGATTGTTCTCTATGCGGTCAGTCTCACCATGAACGTGGCCCGGGTGGAAGGGCATGTCATCGTCAATAACGAGGGGATTAATGAGATGCTCAAGGAGAAGGCGGCCAAGGAAATTCCCCTCGATGAGGCCAGTGACCAGATCAGCGAGCTCATCCGTGATTATGTTTGGGATTTGAAAAGACAGGCTTCCAGTGAAGGCGGTCTGGCTGCTGCAGCTGCTAATCAAATCAATGTCGGCGATATCTCCCGCACGGTTAACAAGGAGGTTAAATCCCGAGGCCAACCGGTAATTGAATCGATGATGCCCAGTTTGAATATTGAAATACCCAGTCCGGCTCCTGAGGTGCAGGAAATTAAGCTCCTTGAGACCATCAAGGATCTGTTCCTGGGCACCGAGACAGCGGATCCCGATGTTTTTCTGGCAATCTGCATTCTGCTTTTCACCATTTTTTTTCCGATCTCAAAATACATCGCCCTGGGGTTAATTATGGTTCCAGGTAAGCGGGATAAGGCCCGGGTCTTGAACTGGCTGAAGAGCTGGGGACAGTGGTCGATGGGCGATGTTTTCGTGGTGGCTTTCATGGTCACCTTTCTCAAGATCAACTCCAGTGTGATCAGCTCATCATCCTTGGCTGAAGTCA
>CAZAIZ010000448.1:0-1708 GCA_964485275.1 uncultured Pedosphaera sp. | reverse complement strand
CTCCATTTTATTCCGTCAATGAAAGCGGCTTGTTCACCGGAGTTGGGACTAATCAACTCGTGAGCAAATTGGTCATACGGTTTATTGGCCTTAAGTGAAGCTTTAAGCCAGTTAGTTAAGCGGTATTTATTGCCGCCGTGATATTGTCGTGTGTAGCTGTTTCGGAAAGCATCATTCCAGAATGAAATCCAATGCTGCATGTAGTGTTCATCATTGGCTAAAAGGGCGTCTACCACCGTTTCATATTTGGCTGAATCCTTATCTTCGGCGAAGAAACGGTACTGATCAGGGGTAGGAAGAAGACCGATAAGGTCAAGGTAGGCTCGCCTGAGAAACATTCGATCGTCTACAAGTTTCCCTTGTTTCACGCCCTTCTCTCTAAAATAAGGCTGGAGCAAACGATCAACGGGGTTCTTGAAACCATTCTTTACTGGCGGCAGCTTGACTGTACGTGGAGCCAATGGAGCCTTGCGCCATTGGGCAAAACTGTAGCCCTTGGGCCAGGTTATCCCTTCGTCAATCCACGCCTTCACCAGTGCAACTTGCTTTGGAGTGAGTGCTTCTCCCTTGGAAGGCATGCGCTCATCAGGATCCTTGGAAGTGATGAGCTTGTAGAGCAGGCTGTTGGAACTATCACCAGGTTTGGTGGCCTTGAGCAGCGTGGTGCGGGTATTGATGGAAAAATCGCCTTTGGCCTCATGACCAGAATGACAACGCGAACATTTGTTCTTAAGTATCGGCTTTATGTCTTTTTCAAAATCAACCTTTCCGGATGCCGCGGAAGCGGGTGATGCCACCTGGCACAGCAGGAAAACCATCCAAAAAATTCCTAGCATGATTGATTTCAATTTTAATCTCGATTTTTCCATGATCCTGTGGCAGTCGGCGGAAACTCTAATCGGCTCACCAAATTTCGACAACTCTTTGACGCAGAGTATCCAAAATTTGATCAGGTTGTTTTCAAGTGACCACGTAAATATATAGGGTCACTGTAGCTTGCTGTTGATCTGGGAGAGGAGTCTATGTACGTCCGGGTTGGCAGGCGCCAACTCGGCAGCACGCTGGGCATGGGGTAATGCGGCCCGCCAGTTCTTGTCTTGGACATAAAACTGGGCGAGACCAAACGGATATTCCGGATTTGTCGGATCAATTTTGCTGGCCTGAATCAAAAAACGGGTTCCCTTGGCCTTTTCACCAAGTTGCCAGAAACTAATACCAAGATTGTAATGCACCCGGGGATGCTGCGGCATTTTCCTGGCCGCAGTTTCGAGAATGCCAGAAGCCTCCTTCAATCGTCCAGGATCCTCGGCCACCAGCAGGCCCAGGGAATAAAAACCATCCCCCCACTCAGGCATAAGTTTAGTCACCTCGCGCCACAGACGCTCGGCTTGAGCCTTGTCCCCTTCGCGATTGAATAGATCAGCCAGGTTCACCCGTGCTGGGACAAAATTCTCATCGCGCCGAATTGATTGCTGGTATCGCTTTTTCGCCTCTACAAGATCACCCCGATTGCTGGCCTGAATACCGAGGGAAAGATGCGCTTCGGGCCGGTCCAGGTGGTCGGTAAAACGTTTCTGCAGTTCACCGTAGGCACGAACATAGGCCTTGTAGTCTTTATCATTCAGGTCGCCCTTGTTGATGGGAGAGAGCACGCGCGCCACCTCAGTGCGAACTGCACGGGCTGAATCGTGAAGCAGTGGCGTCAACA
>CAZAIZ010000447.1:0-1718 GCA_964485275.1 uncultured Pedosphaera sp. | reverse complement strand
GGGTCGGGTGCGCCATTGCAACCAGGTTCCCCTCGTGATCCGGATTATTGGTAGAAAAACCGTAGTCAATCACTGTCCGCACTGTATTCGCCCCCAGTGAAGCGCCCCATGCCAGCTCAAACTCCACTTCACTCCAATCCCACTCGGTCATCGCGCCCCAGGCATAATTCCGGGGGAAATAATTAAACCCCTTCATCACAAAAGGTTGGCCGTTGAAGGAGAAGCCCTCCCCCTGGGTCACAACAAACCCGTTCAACGCCGGTTTCATCGCGGCCTGTTGAGGTACTGATTCTGCGGGGTTCTCCTGCAGCTGGCCCGTTGGCGTGCTGCGACCACAGGCGGTGAGTGCAACAAGCAAGACCAGACCGATTAAACGGTTCATAGTCAACCTCCATTTCTTTAATATCCTGTTTAATATAATACTACTTAGTAATAATATACATACGAATATGGTTAAAAATTGTGACAGCAGTCACCAATCGTTCAATTTTTCAACAAACAAAAAAGGACATGTCGCATTTGATAGGTCCGTTCCATTATTTTACATCCTTGACATTATCTCAAAATGAGATAATATTTAGTTATGCGTATTGTCACTCGAAGGCGATTGCTGGAATTTGCCCGCAGGCATCCTGACTGTGAAAATGCTCTCGATTCTTGGTATCGTACCGTAAAACGCGCTGATTTCCACTCCTTTGCTTCCTTACGCCAAGTATTCCCGAGCCCAGATCAGGTTGGCAAACTTACTGTTTTTAATATTGGCGGAAACAAAGCGCGATTGATTACAGCCATTCATTATAATAGGCACCTCATTTGCATTCGACGTGTCTTGACCCATGCCGAATATGATCGTGGGACTTGGAGGGAATAAGCAATGACCACAGAATTGGAAACTGTCGCTCGCGTCTGGCCTGACATAAAACATTCACTGACTGTGCCACATACCGAAGCTGAATATGATCATCTGGTTGCCCTGTTAGATGACCTGATCGATGAGGTTGGTGGAGACGAAACGCATCCCCTGGCTTCTTTAATGGAGACGATCGGGAGTCTGGTTGCTTCTTATGAAGATGAGCATCTTCCCATACCAGATGCCTCTCCTGTTGATGTACTTGAGTTCCTGATGGAGCAGCATAAATTAACCCAGTCTGATCTTCCTGAAATCGGCAGTCAAGGCGTGGTCTCTGAAATTTTGGCTGGAAAACGACACTTGAACATTCGGCAGATTAAAGCGCTGAGTAAAAGGTTTTGTGTTTCTGCTGCTGTATTTTTGGACAGCAAATAAAATCCTGTCCTGAGCACTCCCTCGTGCTATTTTCACTGCCAACAAGATATGTTGTCATGGAGAATAGACGTCTGTTGTTAGGAGTTCGTGTATGTCCAAATGGATGACCTCAATGTGCCATCTTTCTATTCCACGTATCCTGATCCCAGGCCTTGTATACCTGCTCTTCTCTTCCCCTCGTGCAGAAGCGCAAACGATCGGGACGGCCATACGACCCTCGCCTGAATCTGTCCCGGCAGGAAATGTGAAATTCATAAAATCAGGAGGCGGCATTCGACGGGGTGCCTGGCAAAATCTATCTGTATCCGATGGGCTTATCGGAGATGATGTGCGAACTCTTGCAGATCCAGAGGGAGGTGTCCTGTGGATCGGTACCTACAGTGGTGTAAGCCGGTATGATGGCGGAAGCTTCGTGAATTTTACTACTGAAGAG
>CAZAIZ010000446.1:0-1720 GCA_964485275.1 uncultured Pedosphaera sp. | reverse complement strand
CATCCAGCAACCAGCGAGGTTCAGTATACCGACATACGCCATCTTAATTCGCGCAAGACATTCCAACGTATGGTCATTCCCACCCAACCCACACTGTCACATATACCAGCCTTAAAATTCAGTTATTTTAATCCCCGTACTGAGAAATACGTCACCTTGGGCTCTCCTTCCAGCCCCATTGAAGTTACCGGATTCCGCATGCCGACCAACCCCGCAGGCGATCCCCCTGGCCCACAGAAAATTCAAACTTCTGATGACACTCTTAAGATTCGAATGATTATAGACACCCCGGGTCACCTCGCAGAGATTCAGCCGCCACTCATTATTCAGCCATGGTTTTTGGCTATTCCGGCAATCAGCCTGTTGGCCTTTCTTGCAGCCTTTGCCTACCGCAAACGTGTTGAGTATCTCAAAACTCATCCGGATGTTGCCCGCAGATTACACGTTGACCGCATCACACGAAAAACGATGCAAATGCTGAATTCTTCCACTTCACAAAAGGATCCTAGTGCATTTTCAGCGGGTATTCAGTTAATTTTACGCGAACACATTGGAATGGCTATTAACCGCCCTGCACAGGGGATAACCCTGCAAACTGTAGAGGAATCGGACCTACGCCTGCCCGACGAATCCCAAAAATCACTGGAAAGATTGTTTCAATTGGACGAGCTCACCCGCTTTGCCAGCTCTACTAGCCAACTAGATCATAAATCGGCCTTGAAAGACCTGAGCAGAGTGCTCCGTGATTTGACATGAAGGAGTTGATTGCCGCTCTTTTGTTGTTCTTGATCTTTACCGACATGGTCGCCGGCAAAGGTCAAAACGCCTCCCTCTTCGAATCAGGAAATATCGCATTTCATGACGGGCGTTTTGGCCAAGCCCTCACCAATTATCAGGCACAAATCAATGAGGGTCTTGTTTCAGCACCGTTACATTTCAATCTGGCAACCGCCGCCTTTCATGACGGCCAGCTCGGCCGAGCTATATTCCATTATCGCCAAGCTCATTCCCTCGATCCGCGGGACAAGAATATTCAACATAACCTCAAGCTGGCCCGGGACGAGGTGCACAATGGCTCCCCCCCAAAACTTGGAATCTGGCAAAGTTTGACCGGATTTTTTACCTTAAACGAGTGGACGCTAATAGCTGCTGTCCCCCTAACCATATGGTCGATCTGGTTGGCTGCCATTAACATACGACCTAATTGGCGGAAACGTGGCGCCATAATTCGCCCACTTTTTGGGGCGACTGCCATCACTTTAACACTGATTGCCATTCTAACATGGCACGACCAGACCTCCTACAAGTGGGCAGTTATTAACGGCGAAACAGTAGCTCGCTTTGGGCCGGTAAATGCTTCCCCCGATCAGTTTAAATGGTTCGATGGTGCGGAAGTCGAAATTGACCGTATTCATGGAGATTGGTTTCTGGCTCGGGACATTACCGATCGCCAGGGATGGGTTCATTCAGAGTCGGTTTTGCGGCCTGACAGTTGAGTAACATTTTCGTTGACCGTGACGTGGTGCACCCTAGCATCCGATTCACGCCATGAAGTTTATTCACCGGTTCCTCTTTATGACCACGGCATTATTCAGCATTTCCCTGTTTGCCGAAGATATTACCCTTTTCCACGGCAAAAGCCGCATTGATGTCAAAATCGACGGTCAGCTATTCACCAGCTATCACTATGATGACGTCCCAAAGCCCGCACTGTATCCGG
>CAZAIZ010000445.1:0-1749 GCA_964485275.1 uncultured Pedosphaera sp. | reverse complement strand
CATGCTTAAGGCCCCCCTTATCTTGAGTCTGGAGCGGGCCCTTGAATACATTGCCCCCGATGAGTACGTCGAAGCTACTCCCAGTGCTCTCCGCCTGCGAAAAAAAATACTCGATGAACACGAGCGCAAGCGGGCTGAAAAAGCACGGGCGGGGCAAACTGCGAATCCCTAGTAAAATCGGAGTTTAGGGTTGAACGCTCCTGTCGGATTGCTACCTTGTCGACCGATTCCGCCTCTTTTAATAACGCCTCACGTGTCGTTGTCTGTGGCGGACGCAGTAATTAAAATACAGCATCATGAGTAAAGCTCCCAAACTCCACAATGCCATGTGGCCCGGTCTTGTTGGTAAGGCCAGCCAAGGCGGCGACGAACCAGACATCAGCCTTGAGCACATGCTCGATCTCACCGCCGCCGCCGAGGTCGATGGCCAAAAATTCGATGGCATAGATTACTTTCTATTCCTTCCACACACCGACCCTGAAGCCAGCGATGATGAGCTCAAGAAGATTGCTGACCTTATTCAAGGCAAAGGTTTTGACATTGGCTCCCTAGTGGCTCCTGTTTGGCCCGGAACCGTGGGCGACTCGGCCATGGGTTCAGACGAGCAGCAGGCCAAGTTTCTTGATGCCGTCAAAAAGAGCTGCCGTATAGCAAAAGTGTTCAATGAACATGGTGCTCGCAAATATGGTGTCATCCGAATCGATTCCGCTGAGTTTGGTGTCGCTAAATTCCTCGAAGATTCTGACAACAACCTCAAGCGTATTGCCGGCACCTTCAAGGAAGCTGCAAAAATTGCTGCCGACCACGGTGAACGTTTGGCTGCTGAAGGCGAAGTGTGCTGGGCAGGCCTTCATTCATGGAAAGCGTCCATTGCCTTGATGGAAGAAGTCGGCATGCCTGAGGCACTCGGTTTTCAGGCCGACCTGGCCCATACCTACACCTTTATGCTGGGATACAACGCTCTGGACGATGCTCTGTTAGAAAAAGATCACACTGAAGAGGAGTTCTGGGAGGCATACGAGAAGGTTACCGATGCACTTCGCCCGTGGACCATTGATTTCCATGTCGCACAAAATGATGGCGATGTGCATGGAGCCGGTGACCACGATAAAACCGGCAAACATTGTCTGGCAGATGATCCCAACGGGAAACTCGATATAACAAAATGCGCGGGCTACTGGCTAAAAGATGCAGCTGACCGTGGGATTAAACACATATGTTGGGACGGCTGTATGTTCCCCAACGATACGCTTGAGAAACCGGACACGTGGAATAATATTCTCAAAGCCATGATGGATGTGCGCGATGCACACGGCTGGGAGTAAACTTTACTATTATTTATCATGAGCGATAAGAAACCTCTGAATATTGGATTGGTGGGCTACGGTTTTATGGGCCGCACCCACTCAAACGGTTACAAGCGTGTTAGCGACTTTTTCCCGGACTTGGGCCATTACCCGGTACTCAAGGCCGTGTGCGGCCGCACCGAGGACCGGACCAAGGCCTTCGCCCAGCAGTGGGGTTTTGAAAGTCATGAAACTGACTGGCGAGAGCTGATCAAGCGTGATGACATTGACGCGGTTGATATCTGCACTCCCAATGATCAGCACGCCGAAGTGGCCATTGCTGCAGCTGAAGCGGGCAAAATGGTCCTCTGCGAGAAGCCGCTGGCCCGGACCGCCGAGGAAAGCGCACCGATGGTTGATGCGGTGGAGAAGGCCGGCGTAGCCAATACCGTCTGGTACAACT
>CAZAIZ010000444.1:0-1750 GCA_964485275.1 uncultured Pedosphaera sp. | reverse complement strand
CTCCATTTTATTCCGTCAATGAAAGCGGCTTGTTCACCGGAGTTGGGACTAATCACCTCGCGAGCAAATTGGTCATACGGTTTATTGGCCTTAAGTGAAGCTTTAAGCCAGTTGGTTAAGCGGTATTTGTTTCCACCGTGATATTGTCGGGTATAGCTGTTTCTCAAGGCATCGTTCCAGAATGAAATCCAGTGCTGCATATAGTGTTCATCATTGGCTAAAAGTGCGTCCACCACCTTTTCATATTTGGCTGGATCCTTATCTTCGGCGAAGAAACGGTACTGATCAGGGGCAGGAAGAAGACCGATAAGGTCAAGGTAGGCTCGCCTGATAAACATTCGATCGTCTACGAGCTTTCCTTGTTTCACTCCCTTCTCTTTAAAATAAGGCTGGAGCAAACGATCAACGGGGTTTTTGAAGCCATACTTTATAGGCGGCAGCTTGACGGTGCGTGGAGCAAGTGGAGCCTTGCGCCATTGTGCAAAACTGTAGCCTTTGGGCCAGGTTATCCCCTCATTAATCCACGCCTTCACCAATGCAATTTGCTTTGGAGTAAGTGCTTCTCCCTTGGAAGGCATCCGTTCGTCGGGATCGTCTGAAGTGATAAGCTGAAAAAGCACACTATCGGCACTGTCGCCGGGCTCGGCGGCCTTTAACAAAGAGGTGCGAGTGTTTATGGAAAAATCGCCTTTGGCCTCATGACCAGAATGACAACGCGAACATTTGTTCTTTAGTATCGGCTTTATATCTTTTTCGAAGTCAATCTTGGCAAAGGCCGTACTAACCGATGGCACAAGCCAGCAAAGCAAAAAGGCTATCCGTATAATTCTTGGTGTGATTGTCTCCCAATTTTCCATGATCTTGAAGCAGGCAGGGAGAAATACTAATCCGTTTACCTAAGCCCGACAACTCTTTGAATTAAGACGATCAAAATCTGAGCATGTTACCAAATAAATGTGCAAATCTACACGATTACTGCAGTTTGCTATTGATCTGTGAGAGGAGTCTATGTACGTCCCGGCTGGCAGGCGCCAACTCGGCAGCACGCTGGGCATGGGGTAATGCGACCCGCCAGTTCTTGTCCTCAACATAAAACTGAGCGAGACCAAATGGATATTCCGGATTGGTCGGATCAATTTTTCCGGCTTGAATGATGAATTGTGCACCTCGGGCTTTTTCGCCTAGCTTCCAAAGACTGACCCCAAGGTTGTAATGTACCCGGGGATGCTGTGGCATTTTCCTGGCCGCAGTTTCGAGAATGCCAGAAGCCTCCTTCAATCGTCCAGGATCCTCGGCCACCAGCAGGCCCAGGGAATAAAAACCATCCCCCCACTCAGGCATAAGTTTAGTCACCTCGCGCCACAGACGCTCGGCTTGAGCCTTGTCCCCTTCGCGATTGAATAGATCAGCCAGGTTCACCCGTGCTGGGACAAAATTCTCATCGCGCCGAATTGATTGCTGGTATCGCTTTTTCGCCTCTACAAGATCACCCAGATTACTGGCCTGAATGCCGAGGGACAGATGCGCCTCAGGCCGGTCCAGATGGTCGGTGAAACGTTTCTGCAGTTCACCATGAGCCCGGCTGTAAGCCTTGAAGTCTTTGTCATTCAGATCGCCTGTGTTGATAGGTGAAAGTACGCGAGCCACCTCAGTCCGTACTGCACGGGCTGAATCGTGTAGCAGTGGCGTCAACAGCCTGCGCAATTCATCTCTCGGCCAGTTCTCAAGTTTTGAGACTGCTGCCACCCTA
>CAZAIZ010000443.1:0-1760 GCA_964485275.1 uncultured Pedosphaera sp. | reverse complement strand
GGTGGCAGATCGATCCACAAACCAGCGTACACATCACCATTTCAGAGACCTCCCCTTGTTCTTGAAAAAGGGGGATGTGCTGGTAATGAATAACTCTCGTGTCATTCCAGCCCGATTGCGGGGTCAAAAAATTGGAGGAGAAGCTGCCGTAGAATTGCTCCTCACCGAAAGGAATGAAGATCAAACTTGGTGGTCACTTTTACGGCCAGGAAAACGACTGCCTCAAGGAAGCCGCATTGCCCTGTTTGACCCTCACAGCCAACCCTCCAATCTCACTGCCGAGATAGTGGAAAAGAATGATGAGGGTCATGCTCGAGTTCGGTTCGCTGGTACCGAGAACCTATTGGCTGACTTGGAGACCTTGGGCGAAATGCCTTTACCTCCCTACATCCATCGTGAACCTTTCGCTCGGGAAACAGAGGATATTGAGCGTTACCAAACCGTGTACGCCACCTCTATCGGCTCCATCGCCGCGCCAACGGCCGGACTACATTTTACTGAGGCGTTAATCCGCCAATTACAGGACAAAGGAGTGGAGATACATAACTTAACCCTGCATGTCGGTCTGGGCACTTTTTCCCCGGTAAAAGTCGACGAACTGGACAACCACCGGATGCATGTCGAACACTTTACCCTGACTGCGGCAACCTCCGATGCAATCAACCGAGCGAAAAATGAAGGTCGAAGAGTGATCGCTGTGGGGACTACCACCGTCCGTGTGCTAGAAAGTGTAGCTCAATCCTCCCCTACCCTCACTGAGACAAGTGGAACAACGAACATTTTTATTTACCCACCACGGGCATTTAAAGTCGTGGACGCACTTATCACCAATTTTCACCTCCCTCAATCCACCCTGCTCATGTTGGTTAGTGCCTTCGGCGCCCCAGGAGAAACACACGGGTATAAATGGGTGCTAGAAACCTACGCCGAAGCGGTCCACGAAAAATATCGCTTCTTCAGCTATGGCGATGCGATGCTGATCACATGAGCCGGCCTTTTGTGTTCATCAACATGGCAATGAGTGCCGATGGTAAAATCGCCAGTGCCAATGGCAAGGTGAGTTCCTTCGGTAGCCGCACCGATCATGCCAGATTATTGGAGTTGCGAACCAAGGCCGATGCAATATTTACCGGAGCTGGGACACTCAACGCCCAGCCAGACATTACACTGGGCCTTGGTAAAAAAGGAAAGGATCTCCCAATACGTGTAATTGTAAGTGGACGGGGGCATGTAAATCAAAAACATAAATTATTCCAGTCAATGGGTGCTCCTATAGTAGTACTGACTAGCGAACAAATTTCACGCAAGCGTTTAAAGGAAATAGAAGCCGTAGCAGACACCGTGTTCGTCTGCGGGGTAAATAGTGTGAATTTCAGGAAAGCCCTTCACTTTCTCTCCAAGAAATATGACGCCAGACGCATACTCTGTGAAGGAGGAGGAAAGTTAAATGATTCACTCTTTCGAGCTGGGCTTGTGAACGAGGTAAACCTGACCATATGCCCACTGATTCTGGGAGGGAAAGATGCCCCAACGATTGCCGATGGCACTGGATTCAAACGTCTCGCTGATGCGGCCCAGTTCAAACTGCACTCCAGAAAAGAGGTGGATAATGAGATGTTTTTAACCTACCGCGCAGTACGCAAACCTTAACACAGCTAACCAAGTTACCTGAAAGGCACCCTCAGAACGCAAACGCTTGACGACTTCTTGTTAGTTCCTTAGATTCCCCACTTCTTGAACCAATTGCCTCCGGGCATACC
>CAZAIZ010000442.1:0-1762 GCA_964485275.1 uncultured Pedosphaera sp. | reverse complement strand
TTACTCCTGGAGAACCACGCAGGGAACCTTTAAGGCAAATCCCGCCAGCTGCAGTAAACAATGCCCCAAGCAATATGATAAATGGTACATAATCAAGGAGTACAATATGGAGTATCTCGTAGAAAGCATCTCCCTTGAAGGCAATCAAAAACGGGATTGAAAAGAGGACAATCCAGCCTGCTGCCACCTTGCCGTAATGCGCATGCCAAAAGTGGGGGGCTATCAATGGCCCAAGTGCAATGGAAAGCAGCATGCCGGCAAAGGGCATCACCCACAATACGCTCAGTTTTCCCCCGTCCACCCCATGGTGCGCATGTTCTGCATGTGCCTCCCCTGTCTCCGCACCCAGAAGTTCAGGCACACCAGCTAGCAGGAGCAATAACCCCAGCCAGCCCATCAAATGCGTCGGGTTCTTCATAAAATTGAGCAGGTCAGCAAGCGATCGCGCTTCTTAATCTTATGTGTATCAAAAATTCACGCTCGTTTCAAACCATTTCACATCTCAATCCGGGAATTGGAGATTGCAACGCACCGCTCCTTCGGGCAAAACCCATTCACCCGTTTGACAATGAGTAGCCCGCCTCCCAATCGCGCCATGAAGAGGGTGCCCTGTGAACGCTGTGGAACCAACACGTTCATACCCGCCAATCTAGGCATGTTTCGGTATGGCAACTGTCAAAATTGCGGTCATGCGGTTATGGCTCCGGTCAAACTTGACCAATTTGAGCTACGCGCAGTATGCGGTTCAGGTGGAATGGCCACCGTGTATCGTGCCCACGACGAAATCTTGGACCGTGATGTCGCAGTAAAACTCATGCAACCGGATTTCGCCAATGATGCCAACTCTATGGCCGGTTTTTTCAAGGAAGCACGTTATCAAGCCTCACTCAACCATACAAATATTGTACAGGTTTATAATTACGGCCAGTTTAAGGGATACAAATATCTGGTAATGGAAGTAGCCGATCAGGGTGATCTGGATGGACGAATCAAGGAACAGGGACGTGTGGATGAACTCTACGTGCTGGATGTCGGCATCAAGATGTCCAGTGCCTTGGCTTTGGTGCAGAAAAAAGGGATGATGCACCTTGACCTTAAACCCGATAACATCCTCTACAATGCAGATGGAGAACCCAAGTTGACAGACTTTGGGATCGCAAGACGGGAAGATGAAGGTCGCCCTGCCGAGTTGCTGGGCACACCCTATTACATTGCCCCTGAACGCGTAGCAATGGGGAAACAGGATTACCGCTCTGACATGTATTCCCTGGCGGCTACCATGTATCACGCTCTCACTGGCCAAGTGCCATTCGATGCACCCTCAGTCGAAGATACCGTATGGATGCACGTTAAAACGCGCCTGACTCCGCCTCGCAAGATTTTCAAAGAAATCAGCAAGGACACCGAGGGAGTAATCCTACGAGCCATGAATAAAGATCCGGAAAAGAGGTTTACCACCTATGATGAACTGATCATGGCGCTTGAAGCATCCCGCAGCGAACTTCTCCGCAAAAGGAGTGGTCATAAAAAGGGCTGGTTCTAACCACAGTCAGTTCTCTGAACTCGACAAACTCATCCTTAATCAAATACGCTGCGGCCAGCGGGCCAGATTAGCTCAGTTGGTAGAGCAGCAGTTTTGTAACCTGCAGGTCTCCAGTTCAAGTCTGGAATCTGGCTCCATTTTCCTACTTCACTGGTACATCATGATATTCCAGCGCCCATTCACGCATAAACCGAACTTGGTGCGGAATGATCTTGTAGA
>CAZAIZ010000441.1:0-1767 GCA_964485275.1 uncultured Pedosphaera sp. | reverse complement strand
CGTTCGGATTGGACAAATACCCGCCTTCCACCAGAATTGCCGGGCGTTTCTGGCCCTTAATTACAGTCATAAACCTTATTCTCCGCACGCCACGATCCGGCATCCGGCAATTAACCAACATTTGATTGTGCACACGGGCTGCAAGTTGAAAGCTCGCTTCATCCCAGGGATTATTTGGCAGCATGTCCTTTAACGGATCCGGATTGCCCCGGGTGAGATGTGAGGGCATCCCAACTGGAGCAATGCAGTAAGTTTCCAGTCCGCTCACTGAAGCCGCTGCGGCATTGAAGTGAAGACTGATAAATATCGAAGCATTTACACGGTCAGCAAATTTTACGCGGTCAGTAAGGGAAATCGACTCATCCACTGAACGAGTCAGATAGACCCGCCAACCTTTACGCTCCAACAGCGGTTTTAACCGCCTAGCCCAATCGAGCGTATATTCTTTCTCATACTCCCTATTAAACGTACTACGGGTTCCCTTGTTGTCACGACCATGACCTGCATCAATCACTGCCACACGACCAAGATCAGGCATACCTGCCGCCAGTGGAGCCAAGTGCTTTTGGATATCCAAATGATGGATATATAGATGACCTCCAATCATCTCGGGACCGAAACCCATCCAAATCTGCATTCCCTGACAGGTAATCAGCCGCCTCTTTGGGCGAAAATCCAGACGCATTCCTGAGACCACAATCCGGTAAAACTCCTCTTTCCCCTTCTGAATACGTCCGTACCAACCTTTTTGGGTTTTCCCCCATAACTCCAATGAAACCCACTCAGTTCCACCAATCTTCACACTATAGGATTTTGCGTTTCCCCGTTGAGCCAACAATTTTTCGCCAGCCAGAATAACAGGCCCCGAAATGGGAGGAGATCGACGGGGTGCCTCCTTGGGTGTATTGAAATTTGGTGGTGCAGGTGGGATAAACCTCGGCGAGGTCGCCCGCACCACCCGGGTGACCCGCGCAGACCGGGCTGCCGGTGTTGCGGATCGGTGGTTGGCATCGGAGGTATCTCTCGCTGTTCTCGCGGAAAAACCACTACGGTACTCTTTCGGGGAATGAGTTGAGGACGTCGATTGACACGACGTCAGACCCATTCCCGCCATCAAAACGGCAGAAGCCAATATTCGGTTGATCAAATGCACCTCCTTTTAGCGCCAAAAAAACGCAAAATGCAGGGCGGACCCTATGGAAAAGCCCCCCTTATGTCGAGGTTATTCACAATCGTTAATAACTTCTTGCTCCATTTAGCCCTGAAAATCCATGCTCAAAGCCACATGAGAATTCTTGTAGCTATAACCGGTGCCAGTGGTGCGATTTACACCCAACGCCTGCTCGACCGCTTGGATCCGCAAGAGCATGAGGTGCACGTAATCATGAGCAGCTATGGACAGGTCGTTATGCAGGAGGAGCTACCCAATGGCCTGCAACTTAATGAGGGAGTCCCCCTTCATGCGGCAAAAAGCATGAATGTGCCTTTTGCCAGTGGTTCCAATGCATTCGATGCCATGGTTATCCTTCCCTGCACAATGGGTACAATGGGGCGCATTGCCCATGGCTACAGCGAGGATGCCCTCCTGCGTGCAGCCGACGTGATGCTCAAGGAAAATAAAAAACTCATCCTTTGTCCGCGCGAAACCCCGCTGAGCCTAATTCATGTCAAGAATATGGAACTGCTCCTGCAATCCGGAGCAATCCTATTGCCTCCCAATCCCTATTTCTATTCGGGTGCCCGCACCATAGAAGAACTGGCTGATAC
>CAZAIZ010000440.1:0-1769 GCA_964485275.1 uncultured Pedosphaera sp. | reverse complement strand
GGGTTCCCCTGATTTTCAGTTGGCCCGGCCATTTCCAGAATGAACTGCGAGCAGATGGGTTAATGGAGCTTACTGACATTGCCCCCACTTTGCTAGATTCAGTCGGGCTCAAAATCCCTCAATACATCCAGGGCAAAACACTGTTACCCATCCTCATGGGAAAAATGGATTCCAAAGAGCACCGGAAGAGCGTTTTCAGTGAATACTATAACGCCTGGAGTCACAAACACAGCTACGGGACGATGCACCGAACCGACTCCCACAAGATGGTCGTCTATCACGGAACCGATCAGGGCGAACTATATGACTTGGTGGAGGACCCGGATGAATTTAAGAATCTCTGGAACAGCAAATCCCACCGAGAACTGAAATCCAGACTCCTGAAGGAAACGTTTGACGCCAGTGTCTTCACCATGGATCCAGCCCCCCTCCGCGAAGGGCCATTCTAGCCTACTTTTGCGATACTCCCTATAAGCCCAGGCAAACGGCCTTGGTTTCGGTGTACAAATCAAGAACCTCATGGCCCATTTCACGGCCCCAGCCACTTTGTTTGTAGCCCCCGAAAGGAAGGGCAGCATCAAAGATATTATAGCAGTTAATCCAGACCGTTCCCGCCCGTAAACGAGCAGCAGTACGGTGAGCCTTCCCGATGTCATTGGTCCAGATACCGGCGGCAAGCCCGTAGGTACTGTCATTACTGCGTCCAATAATTTCCTCAATATCATCAAAAGGATCAGCCACGACCACCGGGCCGAAAATTTCCTCGCGGACAATACTCATGTCATCCTGGGCATCCTTGATAACAGTAGGGGACACAAAATAACCCTGCTCCCCCCGACGCGTGCCTCCCACAACACACGTAGCGCCTGCTTCCTGCCCGGCATTCATGTAACCGGTAACACGATTGAGCTGCTCATCTGAAACCAACGGACCCATCTCAGTATCCGGGGCCAGTCCGGGACCAAGCTTGATGGATTCAGCGGCAGCAGACACGCCGGCGACTACATCATCAAAGATATCCTTTTCCACATAGAGCCGTGAACCTGCACAGCAGCATTGACCATGATTAAAGAAAATGGCACTGGCTGCCCCGGCAATCGTTGCCTCCAGATTAGCCGTATCCTTGAAAATAATATTGGGTGATTTACCACCCAATTCCAAAGTGACCTTCTTCAGGTTTCCTGAAGCGGCATTCACTATCATCTTGCCCACCTCGGTTGAGCCAGTGAAAGCCACCTTGTCCACCTCATCATGTGCGGCTAAAGCAGCCCCGGCAGTTTCCCCCATGCCGGTAACAATGTTTACCACCCCATCAGGCACCCCTGCTTCCTGAATAATCTCACCAAGTCGCAAGGCAGTCAGGGGAGTTTGTTCAGCAGGTTTCAAAACCACACAGTTACCTGTGGCAAGAACCGGTCCCAACTTCCAGGCAGCCATCAGCAAAGGAAAATTCCAAGGGATAATTTGCCCCACCACTCCCACCGGCTCCCGCATGGTGAAAGCATGAAATTTTGCCCCCGGAGCGTAAGGAACAGAAATAGGGATGGTATTCCCCTCCAATTTGGTGGTCCAGCCGGCCATATAATGAAAGAGGTCTGCAGAAAGCGGAACATCAGCCACCTGAGCCACCCCCATGGGCTTGCCGTTATCCAGACTTTCAAGCTCAGCGAGCTCATCCAGATTTTCCAGAATGAGATCACCGATTTTCCAGATAAGCTTCCCTCGCTCACTGGGGGTCATGGTGTTCCAAGCATGAGTAGGATCATCAA
>CAZAIZ010000439.1:0-1774 GCA_964485275.1 uncultured Pedosphaera sp. | reverse complement strand
GGTGAACCGGTGGCCAATCCAGAGACGGTTGCCAGTGCCATTCGCATCGGAAACCCTGCCAGTTGGCAGGGAGCCAAAGCGGCAGCCCAATTTTCCGGAGGTAAAATCGACAAGGCTACTGATGAGCAAATCGTTTCTGCATACAGGCAACTCGCCTCCACTGAGGGGATTTTTGTGGAGCCGGCGAGTGCGGCTGCACTTGCAGGAATTATCAAGATGACTGCTGCGGGAACAATTGATAAGGGAAGTATCGTCGTCGCGACGATAACAGGTCACGGATTGAAGGATCCCGAAAGCGCGGTCACTTACGCCAATTCCGTAGCGAAGGTGGTGGATGCAGATTTGGAGGCCGTTAAGGCGGCAATGGGATTGTAACATGGCCCTGATTGTCCAGAAATATGGCGGGTCCTCTGTCAAGGATACTGGTCGCATCAAGAACGTGGCCAAACGAGTGGCTGAATACCGACACAAAGGGGATCAGATTGTGGTGGTTGTTTCTGCCATGGGTGGAGGAACAGATAACTTGATCCGGTTGGCCAGTGAGATTAATCAACTGCCCAGCGAACGGGAAATGGACATGTTGTTGGCTACCGGAGAGCAAACAACCATTGCACTTCTGGCGATGGCCTTGCATTCGCTTGATCTAGAGGCGGTATCCCTAACCGGGCCACAAGCGGGCATTATGACTGATGAGGTGCACGCCAAGGCCAAGATAAAAAACATTTCTCCGAAGCAGATACACAACATGCTGGATGAAGGCAATGTGGTTATCGTGGCAGGTTTTCAGGGCATGTCTCCCGATGGGCGTATCACCACATTGGGACGTGGCGGATCTGACCTGACCGCGATTGCATTGGCTTCAGCTTTGGAGGCTGATTTATGTCAGATATATACAGATGTAGATGGAGTGTATACCACAGATCCACGCGTGGTGCCCAAGGCGCAAAAATTGAATGAAATCTCCTATGATGAGATGTTGGAGCTTTCAAGCCTTGGGGCTCGAGTGATGCAAAGCCGCTCGGTGGAATTTGCCAAAAAATTCAATGTGAAGTTTGAGGTGCGCTCAAGCTTGAACAATAACCCCGGAACGATCGTGAAAGAAGAAACTCATAGCATGGAGGGCGTCGTTGTACGCGGCGTATCATTGGATAAAAATCAAGCCAAGGTTACCCTGGTAAGAGTGCCTGATACACCGGGAATGGCTGCCCGGATTTTCAGTGCCCTGGCTGCCAGTGCAATTAACGTGGACATGATAGTGCAGAATATCAGTCATGGGTCGGTTACGCCGGCGACGGATATGTCCTTTACGACAGATAAACCGGATTTGTCCAAGGCGTTAAAGGTGATTGAGGGTTTAAAGAGTGAAATTGAGTTTGTTGAAGTGATTTCCGATGAGGATATTGCAAAAGTGTCCGTGGTGGGGGTGGGGATGCGTACTCATTCGGGAATTGCGGCAAAAGTTTTTGAGACACTGGCTGCCGGTAGGATTAATATTGAAATGATTTCCACCAGTGAAATTAAGATATCAGTGGTTGTGGAATTGGAGAAAGGCGAAGCGGCTACTCAACAGCTGCATGATGCCTTTTTCACCACTGAAAACTAAATTCGCACCATGAGCGGTCCAATAAGTCAGTTTATTGACCATCACTACCGCCACTTTAACGCGGCATCACTGGTGGATGCGGCGCAGGCTTATCAGGCTCACCTTGAGGGAGGTGGCAAAATGTTGGTGACGCTTGCCGGCGCCATGAGTACAGCAGAACTGGGGCTCTCT
>CAZAIZ010000438.1:0-1787 GCA_964485275.1 uncultured Pedosphaera sp. | reverse complement strand
CCCATATCATAAACCTGTTCTTGGGCGCGAACTCCGTTACCCTTCCAATAAAGCACAAGAGTGCCTTTCCCGTTCCGATAATGTCCGGAAGCCTTTCCGTTAAAGTCAAAACTGGTGGCTTGTTCAAGTTTTCCATTGGAGTAATTTTCTTTGAGGGCGAAATTGCCGTTCCAATGCCATAGCGTACGCTTGCCGTCACGAACACCGCCCTCAAAGCGGGTTTTTTCCCAAACCGAACCGTCATTAAAATGTGCGTATGCTGTTCCGCTAAAAGGGGTATCTTCGCCTTTTAGATAAGTTCGATTATCGCCATGGCGTTCCAAATCCTCCATTCGAATCTTCTGGTTGAATTTATGTGTCCAAATGAAGAGTGAAACAATGAGCGTTAGTATCATAATGGACCAGACCCAAACTCGCCTCCAGTTGCGTTTGGGTACTCGAACACTCTGCTCCACTGCCATGAATTGGGCACGCGGCGTGTGAGGTCCTGCCGGGGATTCTGTACTCTTCTCAGCCAGTCGTTGCCTGCGCAGTGCAAATGCGCGTTCGGTGAGGCCATCAATCTGGCTAAGGGTCACCCACTCGCGACCCCCATCAGGCCACGCGATGTCCCAAGCCTGCAGCTTGCCTTCCGCGAGTAGCTGGCTGACTTGATCGTACGTGTAAGGCCCCAGATGGGCCCCATCTCGATTAACCAGAATATTCACTCCGACGCCCAGTTTCTGGTCAGGATGCTAGGGTATAAGAGGTTAGTTTTCCAAGGAAATAGCGTAAGCATGCCGAGCTTTGCTATTTTGATAAGGAGACGATGTAGCCTTGTAATCGTGACGCATCTTCCTTTTGTCCCTCATGCATATATATTTGATGCAGATTACTGCACATGCGCAGCAAAATACGGCGTGGGCTTGCGGGCATGAGAAAGGTCTCGTGGAATTCGTAACCAGCCTGTTTAAGGTATTTCATGCAGTCTGTTTTTGTCAGCGATCGGCCCAAGTTAAACGCGTCAACATATAATTCTTGTCGTGGGTTTTGAAAACGGCAAAGAAAATGTCCTGGAAGGCCTATGCCAGTGACCGGCAGCCCCAGTCGTTGGCATATCAAGAGGTAAATCATACATAGGGAGATGGGGTTGCCCACCCTGAGATCGATGACACGGTTGAGATAACTATTTTCTGCCGAATAATATTCCTCTTCATTTCCCTGATAACCTATGGATTTGAACAAGTAGTGGTTTATCGATGCTATGATTCCCTCAGGTTCGGAACCAAAATCGATCTTTTGCATAAGGTTGTGGGCATGGTCATCCAGGATGGCGCTGTATGCGACGGGATTAATCCTTGGATAAGCTGTTTGGGCTAAAAGCCAGCAGGCCTCCTCGAGATCAAAAGTTTCACCATGGTTTAGGCAAAAAGCGTGGAACTTGGTGTCAGCTTCGAGTCGGTCGAAATGAGTTATGATCTCCTGGGTGCGTCTTCGCAAAAGGGGGTTTTCATCCAGGGCATAGTCTCTTAGCCATGTGGATACTGTGGGGCCGTAAGAAATAATTTCCCCGCGAATTGCTTCAAATACTGAGGGATCCTCATCTGCCAAGAGAGCCAGTAAGGCAGATTTTTTGCTATCAGCGAGCTGAAGAGTTACTGCCTTTGAGTGCGTGTAATCCATTTATTTTGCGACAATTTGACATCGGTTGGCTTGGGATGCAACCGATGGGCCCCAATATTAACTAATATTTCAATATAGTCAAAAAAACGCATTATTCTTTCATTGCTCAAAATTCCTCCATCCAT
>CAZAIZ010000437.1:0-1788 GCA_964485275.1 uncultured Pedosphaera sp. | reverse complement strand
GCAAATAGCTTTAGTGCGCCCAATTCCACTTCCTTGGAAGCGATCTGGGCTTGCAGGGTAGCGATCGCCTCGATAATGGCTCGACCTTGTTCTTCCAGTTGAATTAAACCGGTTGTTTCCTGGGTTTTTTTCATTGCCTCTTCAGCCACCTGTAATTTTGCTGATGCATCCACTAGTTGTTTCTCCAAGAATGCTCGCCTTTGTGAAGCCTCGGTTAGAGCCAATTGATGGCTGAGTTGTTCCAATGCCTTCACATAATCATTGGCTATGTTGGCTGCCTTTTCAGGGTCTTCATCCTCAACAAAAATTGTGATGATCCCGTCCTTGCGACCCAATGAAACCGCCGTCACTTTAGCTAGTTCCGACCTAGCCTCCGCCATCGAAAGCTTTTCTCCATCTTTACTTTGCTGCAAGTCATGTTTCGCGATGATTTGATCCCGCACACGACGGCTTCTCATCATGGTTATCAATACCTCCGTGTCTGATCCGCCTCCCATCATACCTCCTGCCACAGCAGCGGGCAGGGCAGCAGCGAGCATGGACATGGCCGCATTTTTACTGCGATCTGAAGGGATCAGGGTAGTGGAGGCAGTATAAATCTCTGTCACTATCAGGCTGTAGGCGGCCACCACACAACCGACTAAAAACGGGATCACTACTATTTTCCCCTTGTGCCGGGAAAACACCAACAGCAAATCAATCAAGTTGACTGCCTCCTCTTCCTCATGCTGGTCTGGAAGGTTGGTCGACATATACTACTCCTAGGATGATGACTTCAAAATAACTGACTCACACAAAGGGGTTTACGTGGTTAATCACGTGAAATAACCCTAATCGCTGCGACTCCCAAAGCAAAGTCTGAAAAGATTTTCACCCACTCCTTGAGTTCATACTTCCAAGTGGCGAAATCCAGTTTCTCAGGCACCACCAACGTATCTCCGGCATAAATGGGTAAATGAATGAATTTCCTCCCTTGCTGAGTATAGCTGACCACGGTTCCGTCCGCCCGAATCACAAAGAGCTGTTTCATGTCCGCATATTGAGTGGGGCCGCCGGCTGAAGCCATCTTATCCAGAATCGTATCGCCCCGCTTCCAGATGGTGGACTGTTGGTTGAACACCTCGCCCATTACGTGGACCTCACTGATTGTTGCGGGAACGAAAAACCTGTCTCCGTCTTTCAATATCAGAGTTGGTAAGGACTGAGCCTGGGTTATATTACGATTTAAACCCAAGGTGATTCGACCAGTGGCCACGGTACTACGCATTGTACTTATGGCCTTCATCTTGGCTTGCATTTGAGCTGAGATGCCAGCCTTCACGTCAGGAGCTAATGAGCGCGTCTGCATCTTCTCACTGGATTGAACAACCTCTTTTTCCACTCTGGCAAGCCCATCCTCCAGCCGTTTTTGCTGCTCTACCCTGACCGATTCACGAGTGAACACACTGGCAAAAGGGTAGGCATTGGGCGTAAAGCCTCCAGCCCGTAACACCAATTGGCTCAGGGTTTCGCCGGCACGAATCTCATAGAGGCCCGGCATAGCCACTTCGCCTCCGAGTGTCACAAATTCCTGCTGTGTTGATTTGGGGACCTGCTTATTGCCTCGTTTAAATATTCTTATGACATCCCCAGGCAGTAGCAGCAGGTTATGTTCCGGGTCATTTTCCCGCAAAGCTTTGCCGAGATTAAAGGTGACCAATTCGTTCTCCAAGGACTCAGGATCAATGCGCTGAATGGTGGCATATTCCCAGTTGATTTCATCCAGCAGTTTTTGTGCGCCGCGAACCA
>CAZAIZ010000436.1:0-1803 GCA_964485275.1 uncultured Pedosphaera sp. | reverse complement strand
GCGGCTCAAGCGTTGGCTTATGCAATTGATCGTCCCCTCATCGGAGTAAACCATGTTGCCGCGCACTTATATTCTGCCTGGTTTTCCGGAACCCCAACCAGAAATAATTTGGATGATTTCATGCCAAACATTTCCCTGATTGCAAGTGGAGGTCACACTATTATTGCCAAAGTGAAAAGACCTCTAGATCATGAGATACTTGGCCAAACTCAGGACGATGCTGCCGGTGAATGTTTTGACAAGGCGGCAAAACTACTCGGCCTAGGATACCCAGGAGGGCCAGATCTTGATCGCCTGGCCCGTGACGGAGACCCTGAAGCCTTTCGTTTTGCCAGGCCAATGCTGAACAAGGCAAATAATGACTTAAGTTTTAGCGGACTGAAGACCTCCATTCGATATTTTCTGGAGAAAAACCCATCTCTTCTGGATGAAAACCGATCCATACCCAATCTTTGCGCAAGCATACAAGCTGCCATCGTGGAGGTGTTATTGAAAAAAACTCTGCGGGCAGCAAGATGCGAGAGAGTGAAATGCATCACTGTATCTGGCGGCGTAGCCTGTAATTCTCTATTAAGGTCAGAATTTCGCAACGCATGCACCGATAGTGGAATCCATCTACGAATCTCCCCTCAAGACATGTGTACTGATAATGCTGGCATGATCGGGTTGCTCGCGGAGACAATGTATGCTCAAGGAGCTGCACCTGCCCCGCTCGAGGAAGACATCATTCCCAATTGGGCGATCAACTAGTTGTGTGCTCCGCAATTAAAAGCTATCCAGAAAAGCCTCCAATCGAACCAATGCCTTTTCAAGATTCTCCATACTCGTGGCATAGCTGATTCGAATATAATCGTCCGATCCGAATGCAATACCTGGCACAGCAGCAACCTTCGCCTCGGACAAGAGCCTTTCGCAGAATTGAGCAGACTTTATGCCGGTAGCCGAAATATTTGGGAACAGATAAAATGCTCCCTGTGCATTCACGCAACTGACATTTTTCATTGAATTTAGTTTTTCATGGGCAAAAGCGCGTCGTTTCGAGAATTCATTTAACCAGTCACTTAGATGATCTTGAGGTCCGTCCAACGCTTGCACCGCCCCCGACTGCGCAAAAGATGTTGGATTGCTGGTACTGTGGCTTTGTATTGCGCCAATAGCCTTGGCTATGGGCGGCGGCGCTGCCGTGAAGCCAATTCGCCATCCTGTCATGGAATAGGCCTTAGCAAGTCCATGTACTATAATGGTGTGCTCTTTATGACCCGGCGAGCAGGAAGCAACACTCTTGAAGCAGGCGTCGCCATATATGAGTTTTTCATATATCTCATCACTCATAATGAGAACCCCTCTCTCTATGCACACATCACCTAGTGCCTCTACTTCTTGCGGGGTATACACCGAGCCCGTTGGATTGCTGGGTGAATTCAGGATAAACAAACGTGTCCTGTCATTGATGGCTGAACTCAGCTGATCCGGGGTTACTTTAAACTCAGCATCATCTGATGTTTCAATGATCACCGGCTTGGCTCCGGCAAGTTTCACCATCTCCGGGTAACTCAGCCAGTAAGGAGAAGGAATAATAACCTCATCTTCAGCCTGGCACAGCGCCATTACTACGTTGTAACAAGAATGCTTGCCTCCACTGGAAATAATGATTTGCTGCGGGTCATAGTTCAGCCCATTTTCCCGTTCAAATTTACGTGCAACAGCCGCTCGAAGCTCCGGCGTCCCTGCTGCAGGTGTATATTTGGTAAACTCATCAGCCAAAGCTTTCACCGCTGCCTGCTTGACATGCTCTGGTGTGCC
>CAZAIZ010000435.1:0-1810 GCA_964485275.1 uncultured Pedosphaera sp. | reverse complement strand
TCGAACAATTATACCCGATTATCAACACCGTATCCGCCCTTACGCACCTGCGGAAAATTCAAGTGCCCCATGCTTGAGCGTCTCACTCTTCTGGAGAGGCCCCATTCAGGCCCGTCATACGAGCAGCCCACTTTAATGTAAATGACTTGCATTAATTTTGTGACTTGGTAGGATTTTGCACCGATTTTGATCAACCTTATCAGGAAATCTCTGGTGAAGCTCCAGAAGGCATGGATGCCTTTGGCTGTGCTGTGCTTTGGCCTAAACTGGAGCGGTGTCCAGTTGACCGTTTGGACCGCGATGACCGTTGATAACGCCAGTAAAATGCCTTTCAAAGAGGCCTTCAAGCACGCCTTGAATGGGGAGAGAGTTGTGGTTAAAGAAGGCTCCTGCATCTGTGTCCCCTGCCGGTTCGTGAAATGGAAGCATGAGGAGGAGAATCAGGTGCCAGATGAATTAACTGTGGGCCAATATTCACTAGAAGGTGTAGCAGGAAAGATACATCGCCATCTTTCACCAGGATACACCGGTTTTAGTCTTTTAAGCTATTTGAACCATCAACTGACCCCGATTAACTCACCTCCTCTTTCCCCGCCGCCGCGGCCCTTCGTTTAATTATGTTCTGACACAGTAAGCGCGACGGAAATTCCTTGCGCTCACCTGTATGACAAAAGCCATTGGCTTTGTGTCACTTTACAAACAAATTAAACCAAAATAATTTAAACTTAGGATAAAAATGAAAATTCAGAAGAACAATAAGGCGGCCTTCACGTTGATTGAGCTATTGGTCGTCATTGCCATTATTGGTATTTTGGCAGCCATGCTGCTGCCGGCATTGGCCAAGGCCAAGGCCAAGGCCAACCGCATCAAGTGCGTTAACAACCTGAAATCCTTGGCTTCGGCCTATGCGATGAGCTCTCCGCCGTGGAACACAACACCACGCACTCTGCAGGGTATGTATGGAGCAGGAAATCATGCTGACTGTCTGTGTATCGAGCATTTGTGGAAGCCTTTGGGCAAGTCTGTTTCAAACCCCAAGATTCTTAGCTCGCCAAGTGATCCGGAAACCCGGGAACATTACGAGGGGGTGATGAATGAGGGGTTTGATTGGGGACATGTTGAGAGTTCCATGCAAAGTTACGCCGTTTTCCTGGGTGCTTGTACTCAGAGGCCGAGTAACATCCTCATGAGCACACGTAATATTGATGGTCATCCCGAAGTGGAGCCGTGGAAATGGAATTGGGGCATAGCCACCCCAAATCCTGAATACGGAATAACTCTGTGGGAAGGCGGCCAAATCGAAGGATCCTTTCGTGGTGCTGATGAAGTTGGCGAGGAAGATGATGACGACCACGGCCATGAGGGTCCGGAATTGATGGAAATCACCATGGCTGGTCTCATGAAAAGTCAGGGGCAATTGGCTCTGGCCGATGGTTCAGCACGCCAATCGAACAATGCTGATCTTGAGAAGCAGCTAAATGCAATGATGCGGTCGCGCGGGGGCTCTACAATCCAAGCAGCACCTTTTGCAACACGTCCTCATCTAGAGGAGGACCATGCCCATTAAGATCATTGAGTTGCCTTGAATTACGGCCCATCATTCATGGTCAGTCTAGGTGATATTGCCTAGACTGACCTATTTTAATTTAGCTAACACATTGCAGCCGCCCTCATGCGCCTGGAGAAAGCTCAAGCATCCTAATCCAAGTGTCCCCATGCTTGAGCGTCTTTCGCTCCTGCCAGGGCGAGACCCAATCAACCGCGTCACGCTTGGCATGACCCAACAAGAGCAACCCTTCAGGCTTCATGA
>CAZAIZ010000434.1:0-1812 GCA_964485275.1 uncultured Pedosphaera sp. | reverse complement strand
AGGAGAACATAGATGATATGGACTCTACAGTTTTTTATGCGTGCGGCCCCAATGGCTTGGTCGAAATGGCTGAGGAACTGGCTAAAGAAGAATTGGGAGCCTCGAAGGAACAGGTGATTCTAGAGAAATGGGGTTAATTGCCGGTGTCAAAACTTAAGCGAACGCCGCTTTTTGGAGTGCATCAGGAGTTGGAGGCACGGTGTATGGATTTCGGGGGCTGGGAAATGCCACTTCAATACGAAGGCATTGTTGCTGAACATTTATCGGTCCGTCGTGGCGCGGGCATTTTCGATATTTCCCACATGGGGGAAATCATGGTTGGTGGAGTACATGCTGCAGATTTTCTGGACAGGACATTAACGAACCAGGCTTCTTCGTTAAGTGTTGGCGAGGCGCAGTACTCACTGATGTGTAATTCTCAAGGGGGGGTGGTCGATGACCTTTATGTTTATCGAGTTGCTCAGGAAGTCTTTTTAACAATAGTTAATGCTTCCCGGATTGAAGCTGACTTGTCTCATTGGAGAAGATTGATTGAAGAGTGGGGAAGGGATCGTGTTGTGAATGTGGTAGACGAATCAGCCAATCTCTCGGCAATAGCCGTGCAGGGGCCCGAGGCAGTTCGTTTTATAGACGGCTTATTTGACATGAAAGGTTTGATTCGGGTTGATAAGCCCAGTCAGATGGCAAAAAATCAGATTGATGTGTTTCTTTTCAATGAGAGTAATGTTTATGTGACTTGTACTGGGTACACAGGTGAGCATGGCTTTGAATTAGTTGGGCCAAATGAGGTCATAATTGCATTATGGAGTCGCTTGGCTGAACTAGGGAAGGGCTATGGCCTGACTCCGGCAGGGCTTGGTGCACGCGATACGTTACGTATGGAAATGGGTTACCCCTTGTACGGCAATGAACTGGACGAATCAGTTACACCACTTGAGGCGGGACTGAAATATTTTGTCAAATTGGATAAGCCCTTTCACGGTAGAGACAGGCTTGTTTCTATGAACGAAAATGGCATCAAAAGGCGAAACCTTGCTTTTCAGATGTCTACGAAATCACCGCCGCCAAGGCGAGGTTATTCGGTGTTCGTGAAGGAAGAGCAGGTTGGGGTTGTTACCAGCGGGACGCAAAGCCCTTCGCTGGGAACCGGAATCGGAATGGTTTTCATAGATATGCCTCATGCTCGAGTTGGCACCCAAATTGAAGTCGAAATTCGGGGCCGCAGATTTCCGGCTATACTAGCGAAAAAACCTCTCTACAAAAAATAATGAGTAATATTCCTGAAGAACTAAAGTATACTAAGTCCCATGAATGGGTTCGCGTTGAGGATGGTATGGTTACCATTGGGATTACAGACCACGCTCAAGAGGAGTTAACAGATATTGTATATGTGGAACTGCCTGAAGTGGGGCGAAAATTAGCCAAAGGGGAACAGTGTGCTGTAGTGGAATCAGTTAAAACCGCCAGCGACATATATACTCCTCTGGAGGGGGAAGTGCTTGAAGTTAATTCAGCTCTGGAATCGGCTCCTGAGCTGGTAAACGACGATCCTTACCAAAGAGGTTGGTTCTTTAGGCTTAAGCCAGTCGGGAGCTTGGATTCGTCAACCTTATTAGATAATTCTTCTTATGCTGCTGAAATCGGGGAGGGATGACGTGATTAGGTTTAAGCTATATTTGTGCAACTGCCTGCTTGCGTTTACCAGTTTCGCCGCGGCTGACCTAGTGATACGCAATGGGCTGGTTTACGATGGAACAGGTCGGGCTCCACGTATTTTAGATGTAAGTATTGATGAAGGAATGATTGTTTCGG
>CAZAIZ010000433.1:0-1853 GCA_964485275.1 uncultured Pedosphaera sp. | reverse complement strand
CACCAACTCCCATCCTTCCCGGGCATGCTTCTCCAATTCCACATTCACCGAGTCTTTCCAGATCCCTGGCAGCATCTTTGCCTCCCATTGTCGGTGGTTACTCATGGGCTAAGTTTACGGAATCAAGTTAGCGGTAGATAGTCCGATAATCACCCTTATTCGCTGGATTTTTCCAGTTTTTCAATGCGCTCACGAAGCTCCTGGATCTGTTCGTCCCTTGCTTCAATTGCCGTTGCAGTGAGTTCGCTCATTTTATTGAGCGCCTCAGCAAACTGGAGCAGTTGCTCTTCAATTTGGTCATTGGTTAAGCTCACAACCACATCAAAACATATTTAACCGGTTTTTTCAGGTTTTAATTTTTGGTTGGACAATAAATGTCCAATATTCGGGGTAGAATCTACTTCTGATGATTCCAATTAAGGGTCAGGAAAAAAATGGAGCGAGTGATGGGCCTCGAACCCACGACCTTCTGCATGGCAAGCAGATGCTCTACCAATTGAGCTACACTCGCGTCCGTGAAGGGCACAGTATTCTAGAGCACCACGTCTTTTGCAAGGGGTTTTTAGTCTTCAAAATCGTAGACCACCACGCGTTCACAACAGGATTTGAACACCTTCTCCACGAAATCCACGTGCAGGGGATGTTCCTGATAGGCATCCTGCGCGGCTTTATTCTCGAACACAAGATTCAGTGCCACTTGATAGGACTGGTCGACAACACCCCGGTGACTCTCGGCCATTTTACCGCAGTGATAGTGCAGGACTCCCGGGCAGGGCTTGAGATATTGTTCGGCCCCGGCGAGCAATTTTTCTGTGGCCTCAGGGACATCAGGTTTGGTCCAAAAAATGACAACGTGTGAAAACATATGGGCCAAAGATACGCAGCACCAACAGTGATCTCAACTGAATTTATATCAAAACAATAGAACAACATGGACTTGCGGGGGGTGCGCTCAGGGCGCATCATTCGACCCACGCGTAAGGTCCTTAACTCGGAGAAAAATACTATGGCTGAAAAGAAAGCAAAAAAATCCAACGGTGGCGATGACGCGCGCCAGTCCAACCTTGATAGTGCTCTGGCACAAATTACAAAAACCTTTGGGGAAGGTAGCATTATGCGTCTGGGTGACGCAAATTCGCAGTCCAGCATTGAGGCGATCCCAACCGGTTCCCTTTCACTGGATCTTGCCCTTGGGATCGGAGGCGTACCCAAGGGCCGGATCGTAGAAATCTATGGACCAGAATCTTCCGGGAAAACGACGGTGATGCTGCATGTCATTGCCAACGCACAAAAGGCGGGCGGAGTATGTGCCTTTATTGATGCGGAACATGCGCTGGACCCGCAATATGCCCGCAAGTTGGGCGTGAATCTGGATGATCTTCTTGTGTCTCAGCCCGATAGTGGAGAGGAGGCCCTAACGATATGTGAAACACTGGCTCGCTCCAACTCGCTCGATGTAATTGTCGTCGATTCAGTCGCTGCCCTGGTGCCCAAGGCCGAACTGGAAGGCGACATGGGTATGGCAACCATGGGAATGCAGGCGCGCTTGATGAGTCAGGCTTTGCGCAAGCTTGCAGCCATCATGAGCAAGGCCAAGACCACCTGCATCTTTACAAATCAGCTTCGGGAAAAAGTAGGCGTGATGTTTGGTAGTCCTGAGACGACCCCCGGGGGTAAAGCCCTCAAATTTTATGCCAGCGTTCGGATTGACATCCGTAGGCGGGAAGCACTCAAGGATGCGACAGGTCAAGTGATTGGGAACCATGTGAAGACCAAGATTGTGAAGAATAAGGTGGCTCCACCTTTTGCCGAGGCCGAGTTTGATATTATGTATAATCAAGGCATTAACCGCG
>CAZAIZ010000432.1:0-1864 GCA_964485275.1 uncultured Pedosphaera sp. | reverse complement strand
ACGAATTGACTCCATACGCCACATCATGGGAAATACTTCTGTAGAGGAGTGTGCAGCTCAATTAAAGGGTTTATTGGGCTCCATTGGTTGCCCAGCAACGTTGGTTGAAGCTGGGGTTACCAATGAAAAACAACTCCAGCTCATATGTAAGCATGTTAATGTGGAACGTTTGGGTAACAATCCCCGTCATGTCGATCAACAACAGATATTTGATTTATTGCATAATGGAATTGTCTAGAAAAATGGGGTCTTATTGTGCATATGAGTAATCATTTGATTGTTGTAGGGGCTGGAATTGTTGGTTTAGCCAATGCTTGGGAGGCTGCACGAAAAGGATGGAGAGTTACAGTGGTCGAACGTGACTCGATGGCGAGGGGAGCTTCGGTTCGTAATTTTGGTATGTTTAGCCCTATTTGCCAATCTCCGGGGCGAAGTCTTGAACTGGCGCTTTCGAGTCGTGAGCGATGGTTGGAGATTACTGCTGAAGCAGGGCTATGGAATAATCCAGGAGGGAAGGTCTTTCTAGCCCTTCAGGAGGATGAGATGCAAGTGATGCATGAATTTTCTCAGATGGATTTTGCGAATGCTTATGAAGCCGCGTTTCTTTCTGCTTCTGAAATGCAAGACTGCTGTCCGGTTGCCCGGAAGGATAAGGTGTTGGGGGGGCTTTTTTTGGCGAGCGAAATGAATGTTGATCCACGACAAGCGATTTCCGTTATCCCTAATTGGCTTGGTGATACTTTTGGGGTGGAATTTTACTTTGATACTCCAGTCATTCAGACAAATACAGGAGAGGTGGTTCTTGCCGGCGGGAATCGGTTAAGTGCTGATTTGGTTATAGTTTGTTCAGGCACAGATACCCGTTATCTCTACCCAGGATTACTTGAGGAACAAGGGGTTCAGCGGTGTAAACTACAAATGATGCGCACAGTACAGCAGACGACGGACTTTAATATGGGGCCAATGGTGGCAGGAGGCATGAGCATGGGGCACTACAAACCCTTCTCTGCCTGCCCAAGTTTACCAGCTTTAATGGCTCGTTATCAATCTGAAGAACCTGAACTGGCCCGTTATGGTATTCATGCAATGGCTTCCCAATCTTCAGGAGGCGAACTGGTAATGGGAGATTCTCATCTTTATGATGATGAGATTACTCCCTTTGATATTGAGGATATTGATCGGTGCATTATCAATCGACTGCGCGAAATGATTAATGTTCCAGACTGGACTATCGCCGAGCGTTGGCACGGAATATATATGAAACATCCCGAAAAAACTCACTTGATACTGTCGGTTAATGAATCTACCTATGTAATTTCCGCTACAGGCGGCACAGGTATGACTCTTGCTTTTGGTGTGGCTCGAGCTTGCTGGAAGTCTGGGAGTTTTGAACCAGACATAGGGGGAGGTTGCTTTTAAAAATATTCTTTGGGAGCATATTGTCTCTTAGAAATATCGGGTAACTAAAAACTTATTTTCAGGCGTGAGTCTCCTTAGGATTAGGTTTATTCTCCGGGGCGTTTCATGGATGCATTCACCGTTAATGATCGCACTTACCGTTTGCCGGAACAGCCGGTGGCGGTGATTTGTGTGGATGGATGTGAGGAGGCCTATCTGGATGCGGCCCTGACAAAGGGACGGATGCCAAATCTGGCTCAGATTCTGGAAACAGGTTGGCGCGGTTCGGCACGGGGGGCGTTGCCTTCATTTACCAATGTAAACAACGCGGCCATAGTTACCGGCATGCCTCCCGCGGTAACGGGTCTCAGCGGCAACTTCTTTCTAGATCCAGTGACTGGTGAGGAAGTTATGATGAATAGTGCTTCTTTCCTGCGGTGCGATACTATTTTGGCCGCTGCGGCAC
>CAZAIZ010000431.1:0-1870 GCA_964485275.1 uncultured Pedosphaera sp. | reverse complement strand
AAATCCGTTCATTAATGAGCGAGTACTTCAAGGTGATTGGTATGTTTATGGGGGCCTTGGGAGGGTTGTTCCTGTTGGGGATTACCACGACCAGAGCCAATGCTACGGGAGCCTTTATTGGACTATTTTCGGGGGTGGGGGTGATGGTCTGGATTTGGCAAAAAACTGATACCAATGGGTTTCTTTATTCGACCATTGGTCTGTTGAGTTGCCTTATCGTTGGGTATGCGGTGAGTGCGTTTATGCCGGGTTCGTCAAAGAATCTGGATAATCTTACATTACACACACAGTCAAAAGAGGAGCATGCGGTACTTTAATGGAACGCCGCACCAATTTCGAACGGGATGGGTTTGTGGTCCAGACTTCATTCTATAGTGGAGATGAATTGTTTTCTGTTGAGGAGACCTTGGGACGTTTTATTGCCGAGCGAGTTCCATCACTAACGCCTGAGCATGTGTTTTATGAGGACAAAAGTAATCTCTCTACGCTCAAACAGATTCAGCAACTTCATAAATATGAACGGTTTTTTGAGGAGCTGATGAATGACAAGCCAAAGAAGCTGGCACAGGAGCTATTGGGTGAACCGGTGATTGGCAAAAACCTCCAATATTTCAATAAGCCGGCCGGCACAGGTCAGGCTACGCCCGCTCATCAGGACGGTTATTACTTCATGCTCCAACCCTGCCATGCACTGACAATGTGGATGGCGCTGGATGAGGCCGATGAAGAAAACGGTTGTGTGCGCTATCTTGCCGGTTCACACGTTCAGGGTATGCGGACGCATGCTCGCACCCGGACTCTGGGGTTCTCTCAGGGTATCAGCGATTATGACTCGGAGGCTGATGAGGTTATCTGCCTGGCACAACCCGGAGATTTACTGGCTCATCATGCCTTGACCATTCATCGAGCCGATGCCAACACCAGTGCGACTCGTAGCCGCCGGGCATTGGGGTTTATTTTTTATGGGAAGAGTGCGAAAGAAGATACTGTCGCTCACGAGGTTTACCAGCGGCAGCTTAGTCAAGAAATGATAGTTCAAGGGAGAATTTAAATGAAGAATTTGATGTGGATAATGGTTTTAGGATTGGGGCTGTCCAATGCCAAGGCAGCCCCCAAAGTGGAACGTTACCTGGTGAAAGATGGCAAGGCGATCGCCATGCAGCTCAAGGCAAGCAAATGGACGCAGATGCCTTGCTGGATTGAAGGGCATGGTGTGGGTAATGATATTTTTGCTGATTCAAAAATCCTGGAGGGTGATTTTTTGCTTTCTGCAGAGTTGCGCATAAAAAATCAGCGTGCCAGTGCAGCTTCATTCTTTCTGGCAGGCAATCATTTTGGCTTTGAGGGTGCACGTGAGACGGTTTTTGTAAATGGCCCTATTTTTGGAGGTCTGAAGTTAATGATGCCGGCGGAAAAAATGGTGCCACGAGGGCAGTGGATGCACTTTGAGGTGGAACGTAGGCAGGGCTTGATTGTGTTCCGGGTAAATGAAAGTCAGATTGCCATGGTAAAATCTTCCGTTGGCTTCGAGGACTTCGGGTTTCGACCCTGGCGGAGTACCATGCAGATACGTGAATGTGTCATTAGAGGTAAAACAAAAAAGATTATTCCAAAGCAACCTCGTGGATACTCGATCCCCACTCTGGACCTCTCAAGGCAGAAGAACCGGCAGGTGATTGTTGATCGCGAAGCCGGGCAATATCTTGGGCACCCCACCACGGTGCTCTTGGAAGATGGTAGCACCATGCTGATAGTTTATCCCAAGGGTCACGGCAAAGGAGGTATAGTGTATAAACGCAGCACAGACGGGGGGAGAACCTGGAGCGGTCGTTTGCCAACACCCAAAAGCTGGGCGACCAGCAGGGAGGTG
>CAZAIZ010000430.1:0-1879 GCA_964485275.1 uncultured Pedosphaera sp. | reverse complement strand
CGGTGGTCGTCCGAGGCTTCTCAAAATAGACGCGCATCAGAATAAGCATCCGATCACACAATTCTCCGGCCAATTCATTTAATTTTGCTGCATATTCGCGACCCGCCTTCAGGTCGTGAATCGAGCAGGGACCCACAACCACCATCAAACGCTTATCTTTCCGGTGGATAATGTCATGAATCTCACGGCGGGTTTGCCCCACAAAATCTTTTTGTTTCTCAGTACGCGGTAGATCAGTCGCAAGCTCGGCAGGGCTGGGCAGCGGCAACGAGGAAACAACACGTGTATCAGTGACTTTTTGCACAGAAGCGGGAGTAAAAGTCATTCCGCCGACTCTTGTAAAGCCTGCAACACATCCGGATCACGAACATCCACCCAACGACCGGCAATCGCTAGTCCTGCCAACACGTGTTCTTCAGCGAGCATGGCGATCAACGCATCAGTCAGTTCATACTCTCCTCGCGGTGATTTCGTGAGTTGTGCGGTATACTCAAAGAGATCCGGAGTAAAACAATAAATGCCTGCATTATACCAAGCGGTCTCTCCAGCTTTGATCCAGCCTCCAGCCCGAAGATCATCCAACTGCCCCACCGAAGGTTTCTCCACCAGATGCTGGAGATGGAATTGCTGATCAAAGAAAAATAAACCCCCTTTCGTAACGTCCTGACTACCAGTGACCGTAACTAACCCTGAAAACTCGTCTTCTGCCCAGCGCCCAATCATTTGCTGGTAGGTTTCGGGGCTGACCAGAATATCGCCGTAGGTCAACAAAAACGGAGTATTCCCCACAAAGTCCTTTGCCAGCTCTGGAGCCTTACCTGTCCCATCCTGCACTTCCTGTTTCACATAGGTGATATTCACCTGCAAACCTGCACCATCCCGAAAATGGTTCTCAATCACTTCTGCCTTCCAGCCCGTGATTATACAGAATTCGGTAATGCCCACCTCTCGCAGGCCCGTGACGATGTGCTCGAGAATCGGTCGACCTTCCACCGGCAACATTGGCTTGGGCGTCTCATCGGTGAGTTCCCCCATCCGGGTTCCTTTACCTGCCGCCAAAATAACCGCCTTCATCGGCTGTTATTTGGCTTTGCCCTGGTTGGCCACCGACTCCATGGCTGCTTTCACAGCTGCTTCATCCCCAAGATAATAGTTTTTAATCGGCTTGAGCTCTTCATCCAACTCATAAACCAAGGGCATGCCCGTCGGGATATTGAGCTTAAGCACCTCTTCCTCCGAAAGATCATCAAGATACTTCACCAGAGCCCGCAGGCTGTTGCCATGGGCGGCAATAATAATGCGCTTACCTTCCTTGATTTCCGGCGCAATGGATTCATGCCAATAAGGCAGGAAACGGTCCACTGTATCCTTTAGGCATTCAGTGAGAGGTAACTGATCTTCAATCAAGTCAGTATAGCGCGGGTCATTACCTGGATAGTGCTCATCCCCCTTCTCAAGCGCGGGCGGCGGGATATCGTAGGAACGGCGCCAGATAAGCACCTGTTCCTCTCCATGCTTCTCTGCTGTCTCAGCCTTATTAAGGCCCTGCAACGCACCATAATGCCTTTCATTCAGCCGCCAGTTCCGACGGACAGGCAACCACATCTGGTCCATCTCATCGAGCGCAATCCACAGGGTTCTAATCGCCCGCTTGAGAACTGAAGTATGAGCTTTATCAAAGACAAACCCATTCTCCTTGAGAACCTTGCCCGCAGTCAAAGCTTCTGCGCGGCCTTGATTAGTCAGGTCCACATCATGCCAACCGGTGAACCGGTTTTCCAGATTCCATTGGGACTGACCATGTCGAAGTAAAACAACTTTATGCATGGGAGAGAGGCAATCTAGCGAGTCAGCCTTGGCCTGTCAGCAAAAACGTGCT
>CAZAIZ010000429.1:0-1903 GCA_964485275.1 uncultured Pedosphaera sp. | reverse complement strand
CCTGCAGTTTGGGCTCCTCGTGCCCAGTGCGATAAAAAGGCCTACCAGTTCCGGATGAAATGGGTTTGCGAAAAGGAGCCAAATTTAACCATTCAACAGGGTCAGGTGGATTGCCTTTTACACAAGGACCGGGAGGTTCACGGGGTCAGAACTGAGATGGGGGTGGAATACCACGCCAAGGCGATCGTAATCACCACGGGGACATTTCTGCGAGGGTTACTCCATGTGGGTGAGGCCCAGCAAAAAGGTGGGCGCTCCGGGGAAAGTGCTGCAACAGGGCTATCGGCGGCACTGGCTGAAGTGGGGCTCGAGTTGGGGCGTCTAAAGACCGGCACCCCTCCGCGCCTGCTGAAGCGTTCCATAAATCTTTCCGTTTTGGAGGAGCAGCCGGGCGATGAGCCTGCGCCCTATTTTTCCTTCTGGAAAGAGGATTTGTTCCACGTGGAACAATCGTCAGCACCGGGGTTTTCGGAAGGCAAATACCCGCCAGGATCCATACTGGACCTTGTTAATGGCCAATTGAAGTGCTGGGTTTCGTCTACCAATGAGCAGACAGCCGCCATTGTCCGTGACAACATCCACAAATCGCCGCTGTACTCAGGCAAAATTGAGGGAGTCGGTCCGCGTTATTGTCCGGCGATCGAGGATAAAATCATCCGTTTTGCCGACAAGAAATCCCATCATATCTTTATCGAACCTGAGGGGATTGCCACTGATGAAGTGTATGTAAATGGCTTATCGACCTGTCTGCCTTTCGAGGTTCAGTACGATTTGGTGCGCACTGTTAAGGGCTGTGAAAATGCCGAAATCCTTCGGCCAGCTTATGCAGTGGAATATGACTTTGCTCCACCAAGGCAACTCAACCCTTCCCTTGAAACCAAACCCTGTAAGAACCTTTATCTGGCCGGTCAGATCAATGGGACGTCCGGCTATGAAGAGGCAGGAGCTCAAGGGCTGATGGCAGGAATCAACGCTGCACGACGAGTCCAGAGTAAGGAGCCGATTGTGCTGAGGCGCGATCAGGCCTACATCGGTGTACTGATAGATGACCTCATTACCAAGGGAACCGCAGAGCCCTATAGGATGTTCACTAGTCGGGCTGAATACCGCCTGTTGTTGCGCCAAGATAATGCTGACATGCGATTAACTGATATCGGTAACGATATAGGAGTTATAAATAAAGAGAATTATAGTGTTTTTTGTAAAAAAAGGAATGCGATTGAATTAGAGATGGAAAGACTTAATTCCACTAATGGGGTCGATGGTTCTTTATCACAACTTTTGAAGCGCAGCGAAATGACCTATGATCAGTTGCCCTCACGAAACAAAACATTGGATGATGAAATAAAGCGTCAGGTAGAAACTAATATTAAATACGAAGGATATATTAATAGACAGGAGAATGAGGTGGCACGGTTCCGCCAGATGGAAGATAAGCAGATTCCCAGTTGGGTGGATTACGCCGTAATTAAAGGCTTACGCAATGAGTCGCGCCAGAAATTGATGGATCATCTGCCAGCCACCTTGGGGCAGGCCTCCCGAATTTCGGGCATTTCGCCTTCAGATGTGAGCCTCATTATGGTGCACATGAAGCGGGGACCGATCGAGGATTCGGTGTCTACTGAAGCGGCAGAAGGGCCACATAGTTCCTGTTGTGGTGATCTGTAGAGATTTCATCATAAGAAGGGAAACAGCGAACAATAGACTGGCGGCTTGATTAGGTATTTATCGTGGTATGGGGCATGCTTTCTATGAGTTGGGCCCTCTTCTTATCGGAGATTAGGTTGCCTTTCAGGTTCAGGAATTTCAGCTGCTTGTACCCCTTTAACCAATCGGCTGATTGGTCGGTCAGGCGGTTGTAGTTTAGGGTCAGGCTTTGCATTTTCTGGAAGGCACTCAGGTG
>CAZAIZ010000428.1:0-1904 GCA_964485275.1 uncultured Pedosphaera sp. | reverse complement strand
GTGTCAAACCGGTCAATCTTTTGCCAAACCTGCTTAATCTGCATTCCTGGCATTAATGCCTGCATTCTTAAATGATCCTCTTCATTGACCATTACACTCAAAGTTTCGTCTTTGTTTAGAATAAGAGCACTGCCACCGCCCTTCGCCGCGTGCTCTCTGCTGATCAGATGACGCTCCACTAAAAGCTGCTTGTCCAGTGCCTTTAAATCCTCCATACCGGCTGTAAAGCCACCGCGCATCGCGGAGGCAGCGGACACTAGGGGCTTGATTTTATCACAGGTTTCCTGTCGAGTTTGCTTCTTGGCGCGCCCGGGAAAGGGAACTCCGACCACATTGCGTGCCAAACGCACCCGACTGGACAACACTACATGGTCTTCAGGGCCAGAACCCGAAGACAATTCAGCAGAAGGGGTTAGAAAATCCAAAAGCTCCATCACGCCTCCTCCTCTGAGGCGGGAACAACCTCCAATTCCTTTAACTGATCCCGAAGTTGGGCTGCTTCCTCATAGTTTTCCGTTTCTATGGCTTTCTTCAATTGCGTATTAAGCCGCTCCCGTTGCTTGGTGGTATCCAATTTGGCACGCAAAGCCTTGGGCACCTTGCCGATGTGCTGTGTCCCCTTATGCATCTGCTTTAGCATCCCTTCCAGGGGCTCAGCGAAAACAGTGTAACATGTAGAACACCCCAACCGGCCCGTCTTCTTAAAGTCTGCCTGGGCAAAACCGCAGGTAGGGCATTCGAGCTCTGGCCCCGCCGAATCCATTTCCGAGGATGCCCCCAGACCAAGAAGCAAATCGGCAAGGGCAAACCCTTGGGGATCGGTCACACCTTTCTCCTTGGCGCACTCCTCGCAGAGATCAATCTTCTTCATTTGCCCGTTCACTATCTCGGTTAAATGGACCGTCGCCTCATTTTCACAATCAGATTGGCAGCACTTCATCGTTTCATCTATATCGTTTGCCCCTTGGAATTGGTCAGATTCTGATAGGCTTTCATCAATTTCTTGGTTAATTTACCCGGTTTACCGCGGCCAATCTGGCGTCCGTCTATTTTCACCACCGGCACCACCTCTGCAGCAGTTCCGGTAATAAATACCTCATCGGCATTGTACAAATCATACCGGGTAAGGTTTGGTTCACTTACCTCCACACCGTTGGCCTCAGCCAAATCCATCGCCACCCCTCGAGTAATTCCGTGCAGTGCCCCGGCTGCCAAGGGAGGTGTATACATTTTATCGTCCTTAAGCATGAAAACATTATCACCCGTACACTCCGCAACAAATCCTTCATGGTTCAACATGATCGCTTCCACGCAGCCGGCATTGGTTGCTTCAATTTTGGCGAGAATATTATTGAGATAATTCAAGGACTTGATTGCCGGATTCACTGCATTGGTATGGTTGCGAGTGGTTGGCACGGTCACAATGTTCAAGCCTTTCTCATAAAACGCCTTGGGGTAGAGTTGGATTTTATCAGCTATAATTATGACTTGAGGATTGCTACAGCGATTAGGATCCAACCCCAGCGTGCCCGCGCCACGGGTCACCACCAGTCGAATGTATCCATCGCGAATCTTATTGCGGCGGCACGTTTGGCAAACTGCTTCACAAATTGCCTTATGGCTTAAGGGAATTTTGAGAAGAATCGCCTTGGCTGAATAGAAAAGCCGGTCAACGTGTTCACTAAGTTTGAATACCCGTCCGTTGTATGCCCTGATCCCCTCGAAAACACCATCACCATAAAGAAGGCCATGGTCAAACACTGAAACCACCGCCTTTTTCCCGTCTACAAACTTTCCGTCGACAAAAACCTTCATCGCTCAGTCCACCCTAGCGGCAAATACCTGCCTTGAGCAATCTCTCAGTATTCACACACCTTTCCATCCTTCAAATGCACCACGCGCTG
>CAZAIZ010000427.1:560-1913 GCA_964485275.1 uncultured Pedosphaera sp. | reverse complement strand
TACCAAACGATTTATATATAAAAATGGCAGCAAAAGTATATACAGATAAAGACGCCAACCTTCGCGACCTCAAGGGGAAAACCTTGGCGGTTCTGGGGTTCGGCAGCCAGGGGCATGCTCATGCCCTCAACTTGAAGGAAAGTGGGCTTAATGTAATCATAGGCCTATATAAGGGGAGCAAGTCCCGCAGGGTAGCCAAACAGAAAGGTTTTAAGGTATTTGATACTGATGAAGCGGTGCGACGTGCCGATGTGATAATGGTTGCTTTGCCGGACACGAAGCAGGCCAAGTGTTATCAGGACGACATCGAGCCGAATTTGGGCAAGGGAAAGGCTTTACTGTTTTCGCATGGCTTTGCCATTCATTTTAAGACGGTTGTGCCCCCAAAGAATGTGGATGTGATAATGGTTGCGCCCAAAGGTCCTGGGCATATCGTCCGGCGCCAGTTCCTGGAGGGAAAAGGAGTCCCCTCACTTATTGCTGTTTACCAAAACCCGACGAGGAAGGCCAAGAAGATTGCCTTGGCGTGGGCTAAAGGGATTGGAGGAGCTCGTGCAGGGGTGATCCAGACCACCTTTAAGGAGGAAACTGAGACGGATTTATTCGGTGAACAGACGGTGTTATGCGGAGGGGCTAGTGCCTTGATTCAAACTGGCTACGAGGTTCTGGTAGAGGCTGGCTATCAGCCTGAGATGGCCTATTTCGAATGTCTGCATGAACTGAAATTAATAGTGGATTTGATGAATGAGGCCGGTATCAGTGGTATGCGTTTTTCGATTTCTGAAACGGCCAAGTGGGGTGATGTGAGTGTTGGCCCAAAAATCATAGATGCTAGTGTTAAAAAACGCATGAAGGTTGCCCTCAGGGAAATTCAAAACGGTAAGTTTGCCAAGGGGTGGGTTAAGGAATATGAGACAGGTTACAAGCGTTACAGCAAACTGCTGAAAGACGGCGAAAAACATAGTATCGAAAAGGTGGGCGAACGCCTCCGCGGAATGATGCCATGGATGAAAAAGCGCCGAGTTAAAGGTGCTCAGGCAGCTTATTAGTCTGGGTAACTTTTTGCTCAGATCTGCGTCTAATTCGTCGTGAACATGGACTCGGTGTATAAAAAACGCTCGCAAATCGGGTGTTTTATGCGTAAATTGGACGAGATGAATGGGGGGGGTTTCATATTCAAGTTGAGCCTTTTAGGGGTTATTCCTTTTTTCTTTTTGTATGCAGATGATGATAAGCCGTTGGATGCACCGAGTGGAGTCGTGGAGGTGTCGGATGCAAATGGGACAATTACCCCGACTGATGCAAATGGGACAATTACCCCGACTGATGCAAATGGGACAATTACCCCGACTG
>CAZAIZ010000427.1:0-460 GCA_964485275.1 uncultured Pedosphaera sp. | reverse complement strand
ACGGCAACGCGACAAGTATGCCGGTCGTGCCGAAGGAACGACAGATACCGGCCACTCTGGGCCCGTTTTCAGTTATCCCTCGTAAAGATCCCTTCCGCTTGATTAAGCCCAAAAGGGATGAGCCAAAACCCGAAATAGTGACCCCTCCTAGAACGGTTGGTGTGCCACAGCTTTCGGGTATATCTACATTGCGCGGAACCAACAAGGCAGTGCTCCGTATAAGTCCGCCTAGCGGAGGAAAGGCTGAATATGTATTTCTGAAGGAAGGTGAAGAGTTGCATGGGGTTGAGGTTGTTAAGATTAAGAGACTAGAAGAGGATGCAAACAAGACTTTAGCCTCTCCGGAGTGGGCGGTTGAGGTATTGGTACGTGGTCAAACTTTTAATTTGGAATTGGACAAATTAAGCTTAACTTCCTCCAGATCCTCCAGATCCTCCAGATCCTCCAGATCCTCCAGATC
>CAZAIZ010000426.1:0-1918 GCA_964485275.1 uncultured Pedosphaera sp. | reverse complement strand
CATGGGAGAGAGGCAATCTAGCGAGTCAGCCTTGGCCTGTCAGCAAAAACGTGCTGCATATAAACCGGATGCCATTTTATTGAGGATGGGAACAAAAGGTACAGCATCGGCAACCCAGACGCACAACACTGCCTTTATAGAAAAATTAAAGACCTAAAAATCTAGCAGTTCCACATCGTAGACCAAAGTTGTGAAAGGGGGAACCAAGCCTCCACCAGCTCCACGTGCACCAAAAGCCAACTTGTCTGGAACAATCAGGAGTCGGCGCTCACCTTTCTTCATTTGCATTAATGTCATATCCAACCCAGCTGGTAGATAGTCTTTACCTACCGGGAAATTCATCGGCTGGTTCCGAGACCGAGAACTGGCAATCTTTTTGCCGTTTGCGAAGGTACTCGTTAAATGGATCGTGACGCGATCCCCAACAATTGGTGTTTTACCCTTGCCCGCCTTCAATACAAAGTAACGCAATCCACTCTTGGCGATAATAAGTTCAACCCCCTCATTCTCTCTCTTAAAACTGGCAATGAGGGCCTGAATCTGGCCTTCTTCCTTCTTTATCCGCAGTTCATAAATAATGCGTTTAGCTCTTATTTTCCCCTCTTTAATGCTGGTAAAATGCTCTTCATCGCCCTTAAAGGCTTCTGCTTTTTTTCCAATCCGCACAATTTTCACACTTTTGATCCTATCTCCCTTCTGGATCGCATTAACCACATCCTGATCCTTCTTGCCCAAAACTTTACCGAATACGGTGTGCTTGCCATCCAGCCAAGGGGTCGCCTTATGGGTGATAAAAAACTGGCTGCCATTGGTGCCTGGGCCGGAGTTAGCCATTGAGAGAATACCAGAACCGGCGTGCTTTAGTGCGGGGTCGATCTCGTCATCAAAACGGTAACCCGGGCTACCAGTACCGGTACCCAAAGGACACCCGCCTTGAATCATGAAATCAGTCATCACACGGTGAAAGTTCAGGCCATCGTAGTAAGGTTTGCCTGCCTCGCGGCCCTGGGCAGTAAACTTCTTGGTCCCCTCGGCAAGTCCCACAAAGTTTGCCACAGTCAAGGGAGTTTTTTCATACTCAAGCCTAATCGTAATTTCACCTCTAGAGGTATCCAGCTGGGCGTAAAGGCCATCGATAAGTTTCTCTGCAGCGGAGGAACCACGCGGGACCAACAAAAAAGAAACTAAAATCCATGCAAACCGCATCACCGGTCAAAAATCTACTAGTTCCACATCGAACACAAGAGTAGCATTGGGTGGAATAACGCCGCCCGCCCCTCGCGCACCATAAGCCAAATTCGGCGGAATAATTAGGATTCGCCGCTCACCTTTTTTCATGTCCGAGAGCGCCTGGTCCCATCCTGGAATAACCTGACCAACGCCCACGGTAAAAGAAAATGGCTGGCCGCGATCGCGGGAGCTATCAAACTTTCGCCCGTTGAGCAATGTGCCAGTGTAGTGTGCCTGTATTTTTTTACCTTTTCCAACTTTCGGACCTGCGCCATCTTTTGTAACCACATATTTCAGTCCGGTCTTGGTGCTTATCAGTTCCGCCTTTGGGTGATCCTTTTTTAGCTTGGCCAGAATCGACTTTAGCGGTCTCTCAACCGCCAGTTTATCAAATGCCATCTGGTCGGACTTAAACGCCTTGGCCTTCGCTCCCACACGTAGAATTTTCACACTCTTTAGCTTGTCCCCCTTTTGGATTGCATTAACCACCTTTTGATCATCCGGCCCGACCACCTTACCGAAAACCGTGTGTTTACCATCGAGATGAGGAGTTGCCTTATGGGTGATAAAAAATTGACTTCCATTGGTGCCTGGCCCCGCATTGGCCATGGAGAGAATGCCGGGGCCAGAATGCTTTAGTGTAGGGCTGATCTCGTCATCAAAACGGTAGCCCGGGCTCCCTGTACCG
>CAZAIZ010000425.1:0-1926 GCA_964485275.1 uncultured Pedosphaera sp. | reverse complement strand
TTCTTAAGTTTAATCTCAGTCATTAAGGAAATTTGCTACAAACTGCTGTTCCCGCTCTAAAATTACTAACGGGCCGATGAATCTAGCACGATAGATTCACCTGTCAATCGCCATTTAGCCTTAAAATACAGGTATTTTTTGTAACTCGGAAACAAAACCAATCGTCTTATTCGATAAATAGAACGAACCCGATCCTTTTCGTTACCAGAAAGTGATCTATATGGATTATTAATTTGAACTCCACTAAGCACCGAAATTTAAGATCCGGTGGCTTTTTTCGTGGGTTTCGCAGAACTCTTTGATACTAACAGGCAACCTGTGTCCGAACCAACCGACAAGGATTTAATTGCCGAAGTGCTGAAGGGAAGCCCCGATAGTTTTGAGCCTTTGGTGGTGAAGTATCAATCACGCGTTTTTGCCCTAGCACGCCGTTATGCGAGACGAGAAGATGAAGTAGAGGATGTCGTGCAAACTGTCTTTCTCAAGGCCTATAGCAAGCTGAGTAGTTATCGAGGCGATGCGCCTTTTGAACACTGGCTGATGCGTACAGCCACCTATACCTGTTATGATTTTTTGCGTAAACACCAACGAAACAGGGAATGGAGTGCGAGCGACCTTTCTGAGGAGGAAAATGACTGGTTTGAAAATATCGGTGAAGAATCCAGTGAGCAAACCAACCGAGAAGCCGCCTGCACTCTAGTCAACAAACTGCTGGACGGACTAAAGCCAGAGGATAGACACATCATCACTCTGCTGGAGCTGGAACGCAAAACGGTCAAGGATATCGCGGAATTAACCGGCCTAAGCGAATCCAATGTAAAGGTTAAAGCATACCGCGCCCGTGGAAAAATGCGCGGGGCATTGGGACGCTTAGCCCTGGAAAAATACGTATAAATTTGTAACGAACACCAAACTGGAACGTCTTTATGGGTAATAATGAGTAGAATTGACGACATTCTAGGGAAAATGCTGACTGAATCGCGGGAAGTTGTAGACAATCGTGTCCCCTACGCATTTGAAAAGCGCGTCATGGCCCACATCAAGGAAAGCCCGCAACCGGCCTTGAGTTTCTGGGGGCAATGGAGCCAAGCTCTTTGGAGAGCGGCCATTCCTTGCTTTGCTGTTATGGTTCTTGTCGCTGTCTGGACGGGCTCCAACTCTACTGGCAATCAACCAACCCAGCCTATGGCTCCTAAGTTAGTTGTTCAATCCGATCCTGCAGAAGAGGACCTAGAAGCCATTGTTATGCTCGCCATTGATTCTGGTGGCATGGATCAGGATCAATAACGATGGAGCAGTGGAAAGCCATTCTGGCGACCATGATGATTTTTGGGAGTGGCGTGGGCACTGGACACCTAATCTCCCATAAAAACCCATCCTCCACTTTAGACCCAGACGGACTTGAACGTCCAGATTTTCAACCCAAGATCTCGGGTGTTGGGCGCAATAACTCACCTCCGACGCGACCGATTTTCTTTCGTGGTTCAGGCTACTTAGACCGTCATTTGAACCTTTCTGACGAACAGAAGATGCAAATCCAAGGTATCAGACAGAAGAGTCACCAGCGGGTGCATGAGTTTGGCAAACCTTTCCGGGATCAACTCCACTCGGAACACACGGAAGTTCAAAAAGAAATCCGACAGGTACTTACGCCCGAACAGGTTAAAACATTTGATAATCTACCCCACTTCCGTTTCAACATAGAATCTGGGAGACCATCGGGAAGACCCCCTCGCTTTCCCCGACAACCTAACGACGGGAACCCTCCGCCGCATCCCAAATCCGAACAAAAACCGGACCCCACAAAGCCGGATCGGTCTCAGAACAAGCTCCCTGACTTGAAGAGCGCCTAATCTTCTGGCATCCTACCTCCAATGCGCGAGTCCATCCGTGCCTGGCAGGAACAATTTGAAACCTTCGCACTGG
>CAZAIZ010000424.1:0-1933 GCA_964485275.1 uncultured Pedosphaera sp. | reverse complement strand
AAAAAAAAGACCGCCCGAGCGGTATTCCGAAAAATACTTCCCAGACGGCCAAATTCCTTCCAAACCAATCTAACGATCAATCCTTCAGGATGCCTCGGGTGGAGGCTTTGAATCAGCGACCCATCCAAGCACTCCCGGAAGAGCCCTTGAAACGGAAAGCTTTCACAGGGAAAACCAACCTGAGCCTGCCAACTCAGTCAACGCTATCCGAAGATCGCGTGGACAGTCGCAAGGTAGACGGGGTATCAAAATATTAAAGTGGAAGTTATTCCTAGGTTTTCACAGGTTATTCACAACCTCAAACAACCTCAAGGACGCCCATGAACACCTTTAAAAAACCCGGAAAAGACTATTTTTTTACGTAAGCAGCCAGCCAATCCTGAGCAGTCTTTTCGGCTGCTGCCTTCTGCTCAGGGTTTACATGCGGTTCCTTAAGCACCGATTGCACCATACGTGGAATAAAGGCTTTGGCATCCTTGCTGCCCAATCCTGAGGCAATGAGATACCACTTGTAAGCAGCTGGATAATCGCGTTTGGGCAACCCCACTTTGTTGTAATAAATCTCTGCCAAGCCCAGCTGTGCTTCCACGTGCCCCTTCTCGGCCGCCTTGGCATACCATTCCAAGGATTTCTTATAATCCTTAGAGGCTCCCTGTCCGTTTCGTAACATCCACGCCACGGTGGCTTCAGAAAGCACGTCCCCTTTTTCTGCTGAAGCTAAATATGCCTTGTAGGCCTCGGTGTAATTCCGTCCCACTCCCTTGCCGGCATAGTAAAGGTCGGCCAATTCACGTAATTTTACTTTATCACCCAATTCAGTCGCCACGGATCTGGTTTCTTCAAATTTCCTCTTGGCAGCAATTTGTGCCGGATTCTCTTTCTTTGGTGACTCCGCAGCTCGAGAAGAAAGTGACGCAAAACTGAAAATTAAAACGAACAAGGGAATGTAAAGTCTCATGTTTGTTGGATGCATTAATTGATAATAAATTCAGTTTATTTAGTCCTTTGGCGTCCCGTCAGCGTTCCAGTTTTTTAGTTCCTTTTGCTCCCCCTTTTGGTTCCATTCCAAGCGTTTGAGTTCCTTGCCGCCTTTAAAAACCCGCTCGCTACGCTTACTGGCGTCTTCAAACCAAGTGGTATAGGTCCCATCAAGAACCTCATTCATAAAATGAGCCTCAGAACGAATCTGACCACTTTCAAAATACACGGCATGTCTGCCATCACGTTTGCCGTCGGTGTAGCAAACATCGATCTGCAACTGACCTCCCTCATACCACACCAGATGAGGGCCGTGGCGTTCACCATGGCGAAAGGTCACCAATGAATTTTTATTGCCACTTTCAAACCACCAAGTCTCCTCCCCATGGGCTCGGCCTTCATGAAACCCACCTTCCAACGACGGATTACCATTTTCATACAGTTCAATCGTCTTTCCGGTGTAAGGCTTTTCGGCCTCTTTCAAGTAACAGAGTGAGCCCTCCTGGTAGGAATCAAAATTCTCCCCTTGCTTATTACGCCATTCCAGTGCGGCATATTTTACCGGCCGGCCATTAGTAGATTCTGTGGTCATCTGGCCGGGAAATTAGCCGAAAGGGCAAGAATTGACAACCCACACTTGAGCCCGCCAAATTACCCCTGTGGAAGACCCAAAACCCAAGATCGTGGTACTTGATGGCCATACCTTAAACCCCGGCGACCTCAACTGGGACGCACTCAGTGAAATGGGTGAACTCACTGTGCACGATCGCACAACACCAGAACAGGTAGTCGAACGTGCTACTGAGGCCGAAATTGTCTTCACCAATAAGGCACTACTTCCTATTGAAGCTATTGAGATGCTGACAGCATTGAAGTATATCGGAGTACTGGCAACCGGCTACAATGTGGTGGACATTGCTGCAGCCCGTGCGCGCGATATTCTGGTCACCAATAT
>CAZAIZ010000423.1:0-1933 GCA_964485275.1 uncultured Pedosphaera sp. | reverse complement strand
TGGAGGATCTTTCCCAGCGTGGGTTGCTTGATGAAACACTGGTGATTTGGGGTGGAGAATTCGGACGGCTGCCCTTGGCGCAGAAATCTAAAAAACCCGGTCGTGACCATAATCCACATGCGCTGACTTATTGGTTGGCCGGTGGTGGGGCCAAGGGCGGTGTGAGCTACGGTGAAACCGATGAAATTGGGCATAAGGCGGCCGTCAATAAAGCTCATATTAACGACCTGCACGCCACCATTCTACACTTGATGGGGATGGATCATGAGAAATTGACTTACCGGCACAATGGGCGTGATTTTCGACTGACTGATGTAGCCGGCGAGGTGATCAAGGATGTAATTGCATGATTCGTTTCCTGATCCTTGGTTCCCTTTGGTTTTTCGCCTCGGCGCTTTCCGCTGCACCGGTTGATTTTAATCGGGATATTCGGCCCATTCTTTCCAATCACTGTTATGAGTGTCATGGTCCGGATTCCAAGCAACGTAAAGCGGGTTTAAGGCTCGATGAGGGGCAAGGCTCACAAATGGAGCTGAAGTCGGGAGTGAGGGCAGTAGTCCCCGGCAACTTGGAGGAAAGCGAACTGATTTACCGGATTACCACTTCGGATGCTGATGAAAGGATGCCTCCAAAGGATTTTAATAAACAACTATCGGAGAATCAGGTTAAGCTTTTAGAGGCTTGGGTTAAACAGGGGGGTAAGCACCAAAAACATTGGTCTTTTATTGCACCTCAAAAAGCGCAATTACCCAAAGTGAGGCAGGCTAAATGGCCGCGTAACCCCATTGATTATTTCATCCTGAGCCGACTGGAGAAGGAGGGGTTGAAGCCTTCGCCCGAAGCGGACAAGGCAACGTTATTGCGTCGCGTGTACTTTGACCTGACGGGTCTTCCCCCTTCGATTGAACAACTGGATAATTTTCTTTCAGACAAGTCACCGGATGCCTACTCAAAAGTTGTCAAACGACTGCTTGCTTCCCCTCGGTATGGTGAGCATATGGCCCGTTACTGGTTGGATGCTGCCCGCTATGCTGATACCAATGGATACCAGTATGATACCCACCGGAGTATGTGGCCTTGGCGCGACTGGGTGATCAATGCCTATAATCGGAATCTTTCCTTCGATAAGTTTACCATCGAGCAACTTGCCGGAGATCTTCTTCCCGGCGCCACCTTGGATCAAAAAGTAGCCACGGGTTTTAATCGAAATCATCCCATCACCATTGAAGGGGGGGTGATCGGTGAGGAATATCGCACTGAATATGTTGTCGATCGGGTTACCACGACGGCTCAGGTTTGGATGGGCCTTAGTTTTTTATGCGCTCGGTGTCATGACCACAAATATGACCCATTGTCGCAAAAGGAATTTTATCAGTTTTTTGCTTTCTTCAATCAGGTTCCAGAACGCGGGCAGAGCGGTTTCACTCCCAATATCAAGGTACCGCCTCAAGGCATAGAACAAGCGAAGGCCAGAATGGTTGCTTCAAAAGGAAAACTTAAAGCGCAGGAGGAGAACATTGCCGCAGCCCAGGCCAAATGGGAAGCCACTCTGAAGCCGAAAACAGATCGGAGCGGGTGGACGATTATTAAACCAACCAAAGTAACCGGCGGCAAGGGCACGACGTTTAAAGAGTTGCCCGATACTTCAACGCTTGTGGGAGGTAATTCACCTGCCAGTGAAACCTATACGATAAAACTTAAGACGAAGGAGTCAGGAATTACTGCCATCCGTTTGGAATGTTTGACTCATCCAAGTCTTCCCCATAATGGACCTGGCCGGGCTTTTAATTCCAATTTTGTTTTGGGCGAATTTGAAGCAGAAATTACTCCTGCATTGGGAGAAGGGAAACTACAGCGCATACAATTCAAGCGTGCAGTGGCTGACTATTCCCAGAAAAACTATAACATCGCCACCACTATCGATGGCAACAAG
>CAZAIZ010000422.1:0-1935 GCA_964485275.1 uncultured Pedosphaera sp. | reverse complement strand
CTGAATGCGATCATCAGTCTTGTATTTATGGCCATGGTGATCACTGAGGTGAGCATTGTTCCGCGGTTTATATCGTGGAGGTTATGGTAATGGATTTTGTTTTGGAACAAAGTGATCTTTCCGATCTTGCCAAAAAGATTGAAAGAGGTACGCGACTTGAGCCAGAGGATGCCCTGCGCCTATTTCGCACCCCAAACCTGAATGCCCTGGGGCGTCTGGCCACCTTGGCCACTGAAGCCAAGGTCGGCAACCGAGCCAGCTATATTGTCAACCGCTACATTAATTACTCCAACTACTGTATTCTTTCCTGCCAGTTCTGCAGCTTCGCACGAAAAAAACGCAACAACGACGGGTTCGAGCTGTCCATTGACCAAATGGTCGCCAAGGCCAGGGAATCCCTCGAGCTTGGCATCACCGAGCTCCACATTGTGGGGGGACTGCACCCTTCCCTGCCCTTCAGTTACTACACCGATATGCTCAAAGCACTGAAGCTCGTTGAACCAAAGTTGCATTTAAAATGTTTTACAGCTGTAGAGATTTATCATCTTGCCCGCTTAAGCAAACAGTCCATGCCTCAAACCCTTGCCTCACTCAAGGAAGCAGGACTGGATTCACTGACTGGTGGCGGGGCAGAGATTTTTCAGCAGGACATCCGCGATACCATCGCCAAGGGCAAGGAAACCGCTTCCGAATACCTTGATGTCCACCGCGCATGGCATCAACTCGGTGGTCGCAGCACCTGCACGATGCTTTTTGGCCACGTGGAAACCCTTGAGGACCGGATCGATCATCTTGCCCAGTTGCGCACATTGCAGGATGAAACTGCAGGTTTTACCGCGTTCATCCCCTTACCCTACCAGCCTGAGAACAACGAGGTTCCGGTATCTTACCCCCCCACGGGGAACGATATCCTGCGTACCCTTGCTGTAAGCCGGTTGTTTCTCGATAATTTCGATCACCTCACCGCCTATTGGGTCGGCCTTGGCATGAAGCTCGCTCAAGTCGCCCTGAGTTACGGGGCAAATGACCTGCATGGCACCATCGTGGAGGAACACATATTTGAAATGGCCGGAGCCGATACTTTTGAAGGGCAGGCCGAAGATGCCCTCGTGAAGGCAATCTGTGAAACAGGCCGCGCACCCATTCAACGCAATTCCTTTTATGAGCCGGTTGGCGAATCGCCCGGTGACTCCCCTCCCGGCTCTGCATTGGAGGATAATCTAGCCACTGCATGAAACGCATCGGATCGGTTCCCTACCTCAACTCCGCACCTCTCACCCACGGTATTGAGGATGAAATAGACTTTGTGGTGCCCTCAGCCTTGGCCGAGAAGTTGCGAGCCGGTGAACTGGACGCGGCTCTGGTCAGTGTCACTGAAGTGCTCTTCCATGAGGGCTACGACATCCTTGATGGGGTAGCGGTCGGCTCTGATGGGCCGGTAAAGAGTGTCTTCCTTGCACACCGACAACGATTAGAGGAAATTAAAACTGTACATTGTGACACCGCCAGCCTTACCAGCGTGAATCTACTGCGTGTGCTGTTGGCTCAACGCGGAATCACCCCGGTTTTTGAACCTCTGCCTAATTACGCGCAGGCAAGTGAATTGGATAACGTGCTTTTAATCGGCAATTCGGGGATCGATTTTGTGCGTGCGCCTCATGAACACAAAATCTGGGATTTGGGCATGGCATGGAAGGAACTCACAGATCTCCCCTTTGTCTATGCGGTGTGGGCGCTGCGCAGAGGATGCCATGATGAGGCTCTTCGAAATAAATTACTCATGGCCAAGGAAAACGGGCTTAAGCATTTACCTGAAATCATCGCCACGCATCCCGATTATGATGAGGACTTGCGCAGTGCTTACCTTGGAGGCCATATCCGCTATGACCTTGGTGAACGTGAAAAGGCCGGCCTCAATAGGTTCATTGAACTTCT
>CAZAIZ010000421.1:0-1937 GCA_964485275.1 uncultured Pedosphaera sp. | reverse complement strand
CATTTCCTCCACCAAATTACGGGGTCGCGTACTGCCCAAATGCTGCTGAACTTGACCGGATAGCTCACGGGCATGCTCCGGCAATAATCCAATATCCACCAGTATCTTCACTGAAGGACACAGCGAGAACTCCGAATCATTATCTCTTACGGTCCGTATCATCTCCTCCACATTGGGCGGAAGCATGCCGGAGCTCTTGGTCTCGCGATCATGAAGTTTGCTCTCCAGCTGCTGTACCTTGTCCGCCAGTTGCTTGAGAGCTTCCTTTTGAGATTTTGTCGATTCCGGAACACCTGCCAACACCTCCACTTGAGTCTGGGACCATAAACGCTTAACCCCGTCAGCTGGTAGTTTTCGAACGTTTAGTATCATCGCATCCGGGCCAACCTCTGCCTGCACTTTTTCCAAAGCCTCCTGCGCAGTGTTAGCGATGATTTTCACCGTGTTCATTCGAGCAATAAAAATCTTCTCAACGGGCAATGCCTATTGCAAGGAAGGCACTGAGCCCGTGGGGACAATTTCAATCTTCGGCGGCAATTCCTCATAGCTTAGGAACGATAACTCCGGAAATTTCGCTCCAAAGAACCGGCGCAGTCCAGCTCGAACCATTGACGAGCAGACCACCACGGGGGAGCGCCCCTCGGCAATCATCGGTTGAATAAATTGATGGAGATGATGTGAAAGGTGTTCGGCAATCTTCGGATCAATCAACAGCACGGTCTCCGTTTGTGAAGGTCGAATTCCCTTCACCAGTTCCTCTTCCAGCCACGGATCCAGTGTTATGGCGGGCAGATTGCCCTGTTCGTCCTGAAATGCTTTAACAACCTGAGCCCCAATTGCTTTGCGGGCATGCTCACTAAGTTCATCGGGATTTTTGGTGGAAGCAGCGTAATCGGCCACTCGCTCTAAAATACCGACCAGATTGCGAATAGATACCCCTTCGGCCAGCAAGTTCTGCAGAACGCGCTGCACTTGCCCAACACTAAGTAAGTTGGGTATGAGTTCATTGACCAGCGCAGGGTTCTGGTCCTTGAGATTATCGAGTAATACCTGTACATCCTGACGACTTAGGATTTGGCTACAGGTGCGTTTGATCGTCTCTCCGAAGTGGGTAACCATAACCGATGCGGAATCAACCACCGTATAACCCGCCAACTCGGCGTTCTTTCGCTCAACATCAGTAATCCAGGTCGCCGGCAGACCAAATACCGGCTCGGTTGTCTGAACGCCAGGAAGCACCTCGGTGCTATTGTTTGTGTTCATCGCCAACCAGTAACCGGGCATCACCTCTCCGGTCTCAATCAGTTGGCCGCGAAATACAAAACGATACTCATTGGGTTGCAGTTCCAAATTATCACGAAGACGAACCGCCGGGATAATGAAGCCCATATCCTGCACAAACGTACGACGCACTCCTGTCACACGCTCCAAAAGATCCCCACCTTTTTTCGGGTCAGCCAAGGCTAAAAGGCCGTAGCCCAGTTCAATTTGAAGGGTATCCAAGTGTAACAGTTCCTCCATTTTTTCCGAACTTTCTGGTCGACCGTCCTCTGGGCCGTCATTCCCACCTTCAGAACCGCTTTCAGGCGTACTGCCTCCATCAATATCCGGCCCCGTGGGTCGTTCCACCAAAAGACCACGTTCCTCAAAATTACGGTACATGAAACCAAACAGCGCACCCATGCACAAAAAAGGAAACCACGGCAAAACACCTGTCAACAGAGAAACCAGTGCCAATAGAAGCAAGGATAAGGACAATACCTTCAATACTTTAGGCTGCAGAAAAAGTTGCTGTGTAAGTGTTGCACCGAGGCTTTCTTTTTCCGCCGAACGCGTGACCAAAATACCCGCTGCAGTGGAAATCACTAGGGCGGGAATCTGCGACACAAGTCCATCACCAATACTCAGAATCGTGTAGGTTTGCAGTGCTTGCGTCA
>CAZAIZ010000420.1:0-1953 GCA_964485275.1 uncultured Pedosphaera sp. | reverse complement strand
CGCAACACTTTAGTCCTAATTTTTCACACTCGTCAACTAATTTGCGTTTTATTCTTTGCTTTTTTCAAAACCACCATTAGCTGGCGTTTTTCCTTCAAAAATGGCTCAATTCAGCGCGTGAGTGGTCAAAAACAGGAAAAACTGCTAAAAACTACGGATTTTGACTTTGTTTTGCCCTCTGAACTAATCGCTCAACACCCTGCTCCTACCCGCGATGCTTCCCGCCTTCTGGTGGCAGAACGGTCCACCAATCGTCGTACACATCACCATTTCAGAGACCTCCCCCAGTTTTTGAAAGCAGGGGATGTACTGGTAATGAATAACTCACGCGTCATTCCCGCCCGATTGCGCGGCCAAAAAATTGGGGGAGAAGCCGCCGTGGAATTACTCCTCATTGAAAGGAATGAAGATCAAACTTGGTGGTCTCTTTTGCGGCCAGGCAAACGACTGCCACTAGGTAGCCGAATTGCTCTGTATGATCCTCACGGCCAACCCTCCAATCTCACTGCCGAGATAGTGGAAAAGAATGATGAGGGTCATGCTCGAGTTCGGTTCGCTGGTACCGAGAACCTATTGGCTGACTTGGAGACCTTGGGCGAAATGCCTTTACCTCCCTACATCCATCGTGAACCTTTCGCTCGGGAAACAGAGGATATTGAGCGTTACCAAACCGTGTACGCCACCTCTATCGGCTCCATCGCCGCGCCAACGGCCGGACTACATTTTACTGAGGCGTTAATCCGCCAATTACAGGACAAAGGAGTGGAGATACATAACTTAACCCTGCATGTCGGTCTGGGCACTTTTTCCCCGGTAAAAGTCGACGAACTGGACAACCACCGGATGCATGTCGAACACTTTACCCTGACTGCGGCAACCTCCGATGCAATCAACCGAGCGAAAAATGAAGGTCGAAGAGTGATCGCTGTGGGGACTACCACCGTCCGTGTGCTAGAAAGTGTAGCTCAATCCTCCCCTACCCTCACTGAGACAAGTGGAACAACGAACATTTTTATTTACCCACCACGGGCATTTAAAGTCGTGGACGCACTTATCACCAATTTTCACCTCCCTCAATCCACCCTGCTCATGTTGGTTAGTGCCTTCGGCGCCCCAGGAGAAACACACGGGTATAAATGGGTGCTAGAAACCTACGCCGAAGCGGTCCACGAAAAATATCGCTTCTTCAGCTATGGCGATGCGATGCTGATCACATGAGCCGGCCTTTTGTGTTCATCAACATGGCAATGAGTGCCGATGGTAAAATCGCCAGTGCCAATGGCAAGGTGAGTTCCTTCGGTAGCCGCACCGATCATGCCAGATTATTGGAGTTGCGAACCAAGGCCGATGCAATATTTACCGGAGCTGGGACACTCAACGCCCAGCCAGACATTACACTGGGCCTTGGTAAAAAAGGAAAGGATCTCCCAATACGTGTAATTGTAAGTGGACGGGGGCATGTAAATCAAAAACATAAATTATTCCAGTCAATGGGTGCTCCTATAGTAGTACTGACTAGCGAACAAATTTCACGCAAGCGTTTAAAGGAAATAGAAGCCGTAGCAGACACCGTGTTCGTCTGCGGGGTAAATAGTGTGAATTTCAGGAAAGCCCTTCACTTTCTCTCCAAGAAATATGACGCCAGACGCATACTCTGTGAAGGAGGAGGAAAGTTAAATGATTCACTCTTTCGAGCTGGGCTTGTGAACGAGGTAAACCTGACCATATGCCCACTGATTCTGGGAGGGAAAGATGCCCCAACGATTGCCGATGGCACTGGATGCAAACGTCTCGCTGATGCGGCCCAGTTCAAACTGCACTCCAGAAAAGAAGTAGATAATGAGATATTTTTAACCTACCGCGCAGTACGCAAATCATAACCTGGCTAACCGAGCTGTCCAAAAGAGACCGTCAGCACGCAAACGCTTGACGACATCTTGTTAGTTCCTTAGA
>CAZAIZ010000419.1:0-1962 GCA_964485275.1 uncultured Pedosphaera sp. | reverse complement strand
GATACTCGCCCCAGTATGGGAATCCTGGGGGGTTATGCCCTTGTTGCTTTCCACGGTTATCCTTTGGTTTGGGTCATCAAGGTTGAGACATTTTCAGCCACAGGAGCGCATCTGGCAGGGTGCGGTAAAAATTACCGAAATGCTGGCACTACTCATGATGGGTTTGTCTCCTTTTTTGCACTGGATTCAGGTGTTGCCTGAGTTGTCGGCATCGGGTTATTCAGTCGGCCAAAAGCATATCATTTATTCCACTATTATTTTTTGTACAGCCAGCATCATGTTTCTTCTTAATTTAAACCATGTTCTCACTCGTTTGGGGGCTATGTTGCCAGATCCTATTTTACGTGCGGACATAAAGCTATTTGTAACCCTCAATTTTATTCTCTTTCTCCCGCTGCTGCTGGCGATGTGGTGTTGTCGGTTGAGTGATGGGCTTTTTATTGCGCTTCAACAAAGAGCCCCCGGTATGGCCGGGAGCATAGGTAGTGCCACTAGTCTGGAACATTTATTGAAAGCCTCGGTCATTTGGATTGCGACTCTCATTATTGCCACCACCATGGCGATGTTGTGGAAGGTCAAGGAGTCGGTTCTGAATGGAGTTTTCAGTCTGGAACCTGTTCCGGCGACTGAAGAAGACGATGATGAGACACGAATTGTCGCGATGGAAGAGCCCAAAACTAAAGGTGAGCCTACTGTCAAGCCGGGAGATCCGTCGCTGAACTAGATCGTCACAAGGTTGTACCAGTTATCGCGTTGGCGTGGCTCATACCCCAGATCTTTTATGAGCCGCTGCATATCCTCTACATCCATGCAGTGTACGGTACCGGCTTCGGAGACCACGTTTTCCTCAATCATGATGCTGCCCAAATCATTTGCCCCATGTTGCAGTGCGACCTGGCCGATCTCCCGGCCTTGTGTTACCCACGAACTTTGGATGTTCTCGATGTTATCGAGATAAATACGGGAGAGTGACTGCATTCGCAGGTATTCGTGTGATCCCACCATGGGGGCCTTGAGCCTGGTATTCTCCGATTGAAATGTCCAAGCAATGAAAGCGGTAAAGCCTCCGGTTTGATCCTGCTGGATGCGCACACGCTCCAGATGCTCGATTCGTTCCTCAATCGTTTCCACGTGGCCGAACATCATGGTGGCGGTGGTTGCCAGACCTTGCCTGTGGGCGATGGCCATCACCTCCAGCCAGTCGTTACTCATCGCCTTAAGTGGGGAAATTTTTTTGCGGACACTATCGACCAGGATTTCCCCGCCTCCGCCGGGAATGGAGCCCAGTCCCGCCTCATGGAAATCGCGAATGAGATCCTCCATCGGCTCATCGAACACCTCTTGGAAATGAACAAATTCACTGGGTGAAAAACCATGCACATTGATGGTGGGAAATTTTTCGCGGATGTGTGAGAGGAGGTCGAGATACCACTGTTTATCTAGTTTTGGGTGATGGCCACCCTGCATGAGGATTTGAGTGCCGCCCAGTGCCAGGGTTTCCTCGATCTTGGAATCGATTTCCTCATTCGAAATGACGTAAGCATCATCAGCCTTTTCACTGCGCCAAAAGGCGCAAAACTTGCAATACACATTACACACGTTGGTGTAGTTGATATTACGATCGATGCTGAAGGTGACGATTTCATTGCCACGCCCGTCAAAGGCCTCGGCCTTGGCCAGTTCACGCCTGCGATGAGCCAGGCTACCCAAGGTTTCCAGGGGAAGTGAGTAAAGCCGCAAGGCCTCCTCAGGGGATATACGCGATCCTTCCCATGTTTTGTGCAGGAGTTCGTCTAGGGAAGGATCATAGATCATCCGGGAAGCAAATGTACGCACTTCAGCGTGAAAGGGCAAAGGATTACCCAACCATCCTTGGTTCGTACACCTCTGAATGCCCGTGGAATTTTAGAAGTTCAATGAACCTATTGAGGCCGGCCTTTTCACGTTCACCAAGGTCATAGC
>CAZAIZ010000418.1:0-1972 GCA_964485275.1 uncultured Pedosphaera sp. | reverse complement strand
CGGCGGAACCTCCTCTACACCGGCATCACCAGGGGCAGACAGTTGGTGGTCCTGGTGGGCGAGAAGCGGGCGATCGGGATGGCCGTCAAGGGGAAGGTCGAAAGCCGCAGGTGGTCAAAGTTGGGGGAGTGGTTTGAACGTGATGAGCGCGGCACGGAACTCGGGGATCAGTTTCTTACTCTGGAGTCCGTTGTAGAAAGCAAGCAATACCAATGAAATTTGATTCATTTCCAAGGAAAACTGATGCTTGTAAAGTGATGGGTTGAGCCAAAATCATGATTTCATTGCCGAGGTTATTCTCTCCTAAGCAAGGCAGGCGCCAGGTCAATTGATACCCCTTCATGGGAGTACAATCCCATATCCGCATCCACATTTTCAAAATACCATGAAAATGCCAATCCATCAGACAATTGAATGCCATGGTTCATAGAAAGATCTTCGTCATCAACGTTGACCACGCCACGAGCTAGGAGAATCGGAAAAAACGCTGTGACGGAAATAGCGGGCACCAACGAGTCCGAATAATAGTGACAGCCATTCAGCAAGGTAAGGACTGAGTCAATTTCATCCGCGGGTCTAGAAAGAATTCTTTCAACGTTCTCAATTTCATAGGGCAAGAATGATGCAAACAAGTATCGGAACACAATAATTGATGCCGCCTCGCTGTTCTCATCAAGGCCATCATTCATCAGATCTTTGAGCTTGAGAAAATCGGAAGGAACAAACTCTTCTGGAGGTAGTTCCGCAGGCGTTCCCAAAATGATGCTACAGCGCAGGAAGGGCCCGGTAAACTCCCTTCCATCCCCGTTCAATGCCGTCGCAATTCTATGCATATCATGCGTTTACTGTGCTGTTTCATCACAGGTAGAAAATGACTGCCAAAAAATAGAAAACTCATTGGCTTGCCCCCATAACCACAGCATCTAGGGCCGAGAAAGAATCAACTCAACCTCTTCGCCAATAAATCCTTCAACTCGGCAACCAAAAAGCTGCAAGATTTCTAATGTCATCCCAATCGGCCATCTCACCAATAACTATGTCTTCAAGTCCATCCTCATCTGCCACACTACTCACATCACCGGTCAGAGGCTTTGGATACACAAGGACTTCTCTAAAAACAAACAACACATTGCTTTTCTGCTCCATTATCCACTTGTTATTTCCCAGAGGGATTGTGCCATATTCCTCTTCTGTATTCGTAACGCACGCAAACTGACCCGCGAAGTCCCCACGGGCCGGGACGCCAATACTAAAGGCCAAACTGATCAAAGCCGTGAACTCCGGTTCAGTTAGGCCAAGTTTTGCGAATTCCTCCTCAAATTTTGTTTTACTGTCAGTTCCTAAATATTCCAAGATGTCTCCATCAGGAAGCGTTGCTTTGATAGCAACAACAACACCAGCAGCATCAATATACGCGTCGACTGTGACATAGTTTTCAAGCAATTCGCCGGAGCTAATAGCAGCCATGCCATCTTCATGATCGCGAGCAAACTCCTCCAGCTCGAACCCTTTGCCCAACTTTATTTCATACTTAACCGCCACATCAACTTCCATAATATCTCGCCATTCCAGTAGGTTGAAAGCATCCATTACTAAATCTTATCCGAAAATGTCGCTTGTGTCGAAGGAAAAAAGGTACTCCCGAAAGGTTGGACAGGAGGCTAGCAAGGCCACCGAGCCATCCAACGAAGCGGGACTGCCTCAATTACCCGCAAAGTAGGACTCCCGCGAACGCTAGCCCCGCCCCGGCTTCAGATGCAGCCCACGACCCCGAGGATGGCGTGACGAAGATCGTGGAGATCGTGAAGAACCGCCTTTCACGCCGGTTCGGCTTCGATCCCATCAGGGACGTTCAGGTACTGTGCAATGAACCGCGGTGGCCTTGGGGCCAGAGCACTAAACGTGAGCCTGCAGGCGGCTCTCAACCCGCCGGTGGACGATATTTCGGTCGAGCGTTTCGGTTTCACATACC
>CAZAIZ010000417.1:0-1977 GCA_964485275.1 uncultured Pedosphaera sp. | reverse complement strand
ACGACTCCTTGCATAAATCTTTCACACCATGGTACTGCACTATTTGTTTTAGGCATGACACAGAGTTGGGTGGAGGAAGAGGTGGCATCAAAGCCTGCCTCCCGTAATTCTTTGACCAGGGCCTTGCTGTTAGTGACTGATACCGCAAAGAGCCACCAGCTGTGTTGTGGGTTGCGACCGCCGGCTGGTCGCAATCGATGTGGCAATCTCTGGTTCAAATGGTCGCCTGCGTGACGGCGTTGATCTAAGTTTTTGGATGAGTGCCGCTTCAAGCGGTGCTTTAATAGAGCAAGTTGGGCAGAACAGGGCTGATGTCGGATTAGATTAATGAGGTTCTGACTGTTAAATCCACGTGCAGAATTGATGATTACCTCGTCGAAATCCCTGCCTGTCAACCGGCAAGCTTTGATAAACAAACTATACACTGATCTTAAGGTGAGAGTTTTCAGCAGTATATACTTTAGTGTTTTCTTGGCGAAATAAACATGGGCCTGGAGAGGGGGCTCCTCCAGTTTGTTGCGGACGGCTCTGCGTTGGCTGGAGTCTTGAATTCGTAACATGGCTCCCCCCAAAGCCGTGGCAGTCTTGATAGAGCCAAAACTAAACAAGCTGATATCACTTCGGTCATCTCCGAGGTATCCGTCCACTCCCGTGAATGCCTGAGCACAGTCCTCAGCCACAAGAATATCGGGATACTGATTGGTAACTCTAAATATCGGATTCATTGACGTGCGTGCTCCAAACAAATGAGCAACCAGTACAATGCGTGTTTTTGGTGTGATGGCATTTTCCAATGCGTTGTCTGGTATTTCGAGGGTTTCCAGATTGAGGTCTAAGGGGACAATCTGAAGACCATGATGTTCCAGAATAGTCACCATGTCTGGAATGTTGATTCCGGTCATAATCACTTCGCTGCCTCTGGGTAAATTAAGGATACTCAACCATGCATCCAAGGCAGTGCGAACAGAGAGGGCAGGGAGGGCATCACCATGGTTTGACCATGTTTCGCAGAGGGCATCAATGAGCCTTTTGCGATTTTTGAAGGGGTTAAGGCAGAACAATAAAGCCTTAAGCAGATCGCGATAGCTTGCGTCCAGTTTTTTGCGTACGTACATGCCCCCTTCACAGCACAAGGCTGAATTTTTATTAGTAACAAAAAATATGTAAAAAATCCATGCTAAAGGTGTTTCTCGATCTGTTATTTAGGGGCCGATTCCGCCACCTCCTCCAATGCCACTCCCAATACCACTCATATTCAAACTCCCCATATTTGGACCTCCACCTCCATGCCCGAGTCCGTATATAAGAACTGCGGGCCAGGAGAGAGTCCAGTCGACAGTGTTGGCCAATGGCATCACCAGATCTCTACGAGCTTCCCGAAAGGCTTTTCTTTTGGCAATTTTCCCTTCGTGTTGCTTAACGGCTAGTTTTCCTTCCGGAGATAAGGAGAATGTAGTAGTGCCGTTTTTCTCTGTGACAATGTAATTCTCCCTTTTGTATTCCATAATGGCTCGTCTATCCTTCCCCACTATATATTGTTCGGAAATGGTCGAACATCCCACGGTTGCTAGAATTATTGGGATGGCGGCTAGAGCAAGTGCCAGCTGTACCTTCATGGAACGAAGCTAGCATAATCAAAGTATTATGGAAAATCGATAATAAGGTTCCCATTATCGATTTGATCGATATTTGCTTAAATAAAGGATTGGCCGATTGGCTTGATCACCAACTCAGGCACGTGGGCCAGTGGTGGCAGTTTGGCGATTGCGACCACAATATCGCCGATGTCTCTGGCCTTGAGAATCTTTGCCCTATGTTCTGGTCCTGGTGGAGAGGGACGGTCATCCAGAATCGGGGTATTCACCTCACCGGGGAAAATGGTTGTCACGCGGATGCCATTTTCCCGTTCGTCTTCACTGGCACTGGTGCCCAGTGCGGCCATGGCAAATTTACTGGCGTTGTAGGATACCCCCCCCA
>CAZAIZ010000416.1:0-1980 GCA_964485275.1 uncultured Pedosphaera sp. | reverse complement strand
TCGCCACAAACCGGATCGGGTTTGGCCCTACTACCTGACCGTATTCAGTTACCTTTCCCCCACTTTGGCGAAACGCCCAGATTGTGCCGGTCTTGTAGTCACCGTAGACATACGCTCCACGCAGGGCGGGAATCTTTTTGCCGCGATATACGTAGCCACCGGTAATACTGAGTCCGTGCCCGTGTTTGTTGAACTGCGACTTCGATGCCAGGGCAGGGGTATGGGGATACTCAATCACCGGCTCCAGAAACTCCTCGAGGTTCTTGTGCTTGCTGGGAGTGATTTTAGCGCGGCTTTTACTGCTTAGACTCTCGTGAAATCCCTCACGAGTGCGCCAACCGTAATTGCCGCCCTTAATGATCAGGTTCACCTCCTCCCAGTAATCCTGGCCCACATCGGCCGCCAGAAAATCACCGGTCTCCCGGTCAAAACTCATGCGCCAGACATTACGCAAACCGTAGGCCCAAATTTCACCCCGTGCACCCTTGCGGTTCAAGAAAGGGTTGTCCTTGGGAATACCGTAGGGCAAATCTCCCGTACGTGAATCCACATCAATACGCATAATGGTTCCCCGCAGGGTGGAAAGGTTCTGGCCATTATCATTGGGGTCCTCGCGTGCACCCCCATCACCATGGGTAATGTAGAGTTTGCCGTCGGGACCAAAAAGAATGCAGCCGCCATCATGGTTCCAAAACGGTCGTTCGATTGTCAAAAGCCTGCGTTCACTGGCTGGATCAATCCTGTTTTTATCATCCTTGCTCAGCCGGAATTCACTCACGATGCTGCGCAATGGGTTGTGGGCGGAATAGAATACATAAAGTTTACCGTTCTTTGAATACTGCGGATGAAACGCCATACCGAGCAGTCCTTCCTCATCCTTCACGTAGGGCTTGCGCGCTTCGATGTCAAAAAAGAGCCTGGTCTTTTTGCCTTGGGAGTTTTTCGGCAGAATATGGATCTTGCCACGCTGCTCCAGTACAAACATCCGGCCATCAGGCAACTGTTCCAGCCAAAGCGGGCGCTGGAGTTTTAGATTCGGGTAGGCATTTACCAGTTTCAGCTGTGGCAATTCTGCAGAAACTGTACCAACAATCGCCAACACGAAGAGTGCTGACACCAGTCGTTTGATAGAAACAAGGGGGTTCATCTGCCCAATTCAATGCTGCCACAGCGCCATTGTCAACCGCCCTAACCCCATAATATTCCAACCAGTTCGCCTGTTCCTGCCACCAATAGCGGCAATCCAATCGGCCACGGCCCAATTAATAGCAGCGCCATGCCCCCCATCACCATTGCCGCAGGCACCAAGGGAAAATACATCGAGTCATTCATCATCAGCACAAAATACAGGCAGCCATTGGACATTTACTGTCCCATCTATTTTATAATGCATTTCAAAGAAAAAAGCGCATTTGCCGGCGAGAAGGACGGATGCTAGCTTGGCGCCATGAAAACGCTTGGTTGTTTGGTTCTCCTGCTCGGCATCTCCCTACACGCGGCCGAACCCCGCTATCAATTGCGTAGTCTCATTCAAAATGATGGCACCCTTCTACATGTCCGCCTGGACATACAAACCGGCAAGACCTGGCGTTTAGAGCGCGTCTTGAAGAACCGATTGGCCATTACCCTCAAAGGCAAACCTGTAGCCCGAGAACTGGAACGCAGCCAAATCAATGTTGGTTCCCTGGATGGTTTCACCCTGCAGGAAGTGGTTGTGGTCCTGAATAGGGCAATGGAGAAAACCGGGAACAAAAGGCTGCCGAAATTCACTTTTGCCATTCCTGCCAAGGAACCAGCGCTGGATCCCAAAAAAAACATAAGCCAACTGGTCCCGCCTTCCCAACCTCAAGGTGGTGAAACCCAAGGGATCGACCCCACTACCGGACTGCCTCTTGGCTCCAGATTTCCCGGGCGGATTGTCCCGACTCCTGGAACAATTTCAGGGCCTGATGGGCGCCCCATAGATCCAAGCACAGGACT
>CAZAIZ010000415.1:0-1983 GCA_964485275.1 uncultured Pedosphaera sp. | reverse complement strand
ATGATTTAAGCGTGGTAAAATTTATGGCCGACTCCATGGCGGTAATGGAGGGTGGGAAAATTGTGGAGCAGGGAGATTCGGAGGAAATCTATTCGCACCCCAAAGAGGATTACACGCGCCGTCTGATTGATGCTATTCCCAGAGACAACGTGGAATTTATTCGGGGAAGGATGTCCGGGAATCGTTAATCGTTGTTGTTATTTTTTCGGATTAGGGTCAGCCGGTTTTTTTTGCGTTCCATTCGTGTCCGGCGTATTCGTTGTATCAGTTGAAAGGTCCGTTTTGGGAGCGACGGGTGTTCCAGCTGGTATTTGAGGCGGTGTATTGCTTGTAACTGTGGGCGTATTTTGTCCCAGTGTTTCACTCAGGCCCTTCGGGCGCATGAAATCCAAGGATAACAACAAACACAAGAATAGAAAGATTATGGCGTTCCATTTGGTAAGCTTGGTAAGGACATTGCCTGCACCGGCTCCGAAGAGGGCATCGGTGGCTCCTCCGCCGAAGGCGGTGCCCAAGCCGGCTTCTTTCTTGGGTAGTTGTACCAGCACCAGCAGGATAAGGAAGAGGCAGTTGAGAAATAATACCACAGTGAGAAGTTTATTCAGGAGATCCATAATAATTGTCTAATTTCGTGTGCTGTTGATAATATCAGAAAAACTGCGATCTTCAAGGCTGGCCCCACCAACCAGGGCTCCGTCCACATCAGGTTGGGAGAGAAGGTCCAGCGCGTTATCTGGCTTTACGCTGCCGCCATACTGAATCCGGACCGCTTGAGCGACTTCATTGCCATGGATTTTCCCGATTTCTCCACGGATAAAGGCATGAACTTGTTGAGCCTGTTTTGTGGTGGCAGTTTTTCCCGTTCCAATCGCCCAAACCGGTTCATAGGCGATGATAGTGTCTTTCATTTGCTCAGCATCTAATCCTGCGAGACTGCCTTGCAACTGCCCTCCGACAACGGATTCAGTTTCATTGCCTTCACGTTGGGCGAGGGTTTCTCCTACACACACGATCGGCTTCAGACCCGCGGCATGAGCAGTCTTGGTCTTGGCACATACCATGGCGTCTGATTCCTGATGGTGCTCCCGGCGTTCAGAGTGTCCCAATATAACATAATGCACGAGTAAATCGCGCAGCATCCCCGCATTAATCTCGCCGGTAAACGCACCATAATCAAACTCGCTCATGTTCTGTGCCCCAACTTTGATCAGGCTATTCTTGAGTTTTACGGAAACCGCTTCCAGCGAGGTAAAAGGGGGGCAAACCACCACGTCGACATCGCTTTGCCTGCCCAAATCCCGATCCAGAGATTCTACCAGTGCAGTCGCCTCAGTAACGGTTTTATTCATTTTCCAGTTACCAGCAACAATCAGTTTGCGTTCTTTATTCATGCAGCAAAATTATTTATTAGTGAGAGCGGTTACGCCTGGCAGTTCCTTGCCTTCGAGAAATTCCAGACTGGCACCTCCGCCGGTGCTCATAAAGGTGACCTGATCTCCAAGGCCGGCATTATTTAAAGCCTTCACACTGTCACCTCCTCCAATGATGCTGATAGCCCCATTGGCTGTTGCCTCACAAACTGCCTTGGCCACGTTGTGGGTGCCTTCGGCAAAACGGGAATCTTCAAAGATCCCCATGGGACCGTTCCACAGGATTGTCTTGGCTCCTTTGATGATCTCACCAAAGGTTTCAGCGGATTGAGGGCCTATGTCTACCCCCTCCATGTCATCGGGGATATTTTCGTTATCGTTTATCCGGTGATCTCCAAAGGTAAATTTACCATCGATCTGGGTCGGCTCGGCTACAACATTGTCAGTGGGGATTAAAAACTGGACTTTCCGTTCAGTTGCCTTTTCGAGCGCTGCCTGAGCGACCTCAACTTTGTCCGGTTCCACCAGTGATTTTCCAACGCTTAGTCCCTTTGCCAGTTTAAAGGTGTAGGCCATCGCTCCTCCAATGATGATCGTGTCAGCTTTTTCCAGA
>CAZAIZ010000414.1:0-1983 GCA_964485275.1 uncultured Pedosphaera sp. | reverse complement strand
TCAGAAGTAGCTGAATTTACCGTGAGCCCGGGCAGGATCCAGATTGGAAAAACCCCGCAATTGATGGGTGTCATCAATCTGTCTGACGATTCATGGTATCGCGAGAGTATTTGTCTGGATACGGAGAGTGCCATTAATCGTGGCAAAGCTCTTCACGGCCAAGGTGCATCGATTATTGATATTGGAGCTGAGTCAACACTGCCTGAGGCACAGGTATTGGACGCGGCAGCTCAACTTGAAAGGATCCTGCCGGTGGTTGAGGCTCTGGCGAGCTCCTCCATTGCTGTAAGTGTTGAGACTTATGATGTGGAGGTTGCCCGGCAATGCCTTAAGGCTGGAGCAGCAGTCATCAATTTGACGGGCGCAGGTGACTCTTCAACAATTTTTTCAGAGGTAGCCAGGGCGGATGCCGCAGTCATTATCTGCTTTGTTCAGGGGGATAATGTTAGGGAGGTGAAGGATTTGAAGCTGGAGGATGATCCCATGCCCATGTTGGAGGATTATTTCAACCGGGAGATCAAGAAGGCTCAAGATGAAGGGGTTAAGAGGATATTTATCGATCCGGGACTCGGCTTCTATTACGCAAACCTGAATGACGGGGAGCAAAGGGTAAGGCGCCAGATGAGGGTGTTTCTAAATACCTTCAGGCTCCGTAAACTGGGTTGGCCTGTCTGCCATGCCCTGCCCCATGCTGCTGAGATTTTTCAGGAGCAGGTACGTAGTGCTGAGCCATTCTTTGCAATTTTGGCTTCACTCGGGAAAACCTCCCTTTTCCGAACGCATGAAGTCCCCAAGGTGAAGGCTGTACTCGATACACTAGGGGTTTATTGAGCGCGGCAGATGAAAAGACCTTCCTCACCGTTTTGTGAGATAAATTTCCTGGTGACCTTAATATGATGTCCAGACAACGTTCTCTTTATCGAATCTTCAGTGTAACGGTATGAAGTGAATAGATCGATTTGTTCACCCGGTTCGAAAACAAATTCCTTGCCGCCCGTTGCAAGAATTGAGGTGTCAGAAAAAATAAACCGGGCTGATATGAAGTCCAGTTGTTCTGCGCGTGCGGTTGATATTGTGATTTTACCTCTTGGCTCCCCGAATCGCCGCAGGAATTCAATCAGCCAGTCCTTGGTGGGTTGATTGTTGTATTGAGGCAGAATTTCATCAATCCCACGGGGTGCCAGGTTCGCGCTTAATAAAAGATAATCCTCAGGTTGCAGTAACGAATGAATCGTGGGGAGAATTTCCTGTGGGTGAAAGTTCGGTATAAGTCCAAATAAGGTAAAGATATTCTTCTTGGAAAGATGTGGCTCGATGAAGTTGCGGATATTTTTTGTGCTGAATAAATCGAAAGCCAAGGGTGAGCCCACGCATAGCCCCTCTTCTTCTGCGCGCTGGGCGACGGCTTGGACCAGCGGGATACTGACATCTGTGGGGATAAAATTTATCTGAAGAGGAAGTTTCCTGAGAATGGAAATATCCTTCTCCCCTCCCCCACACCCAAGGGCGACAAGGGTTAAACCCTCTGGATTTATGAGTCCGGAAAGAAATTGGCCGCCATCCTCGTATAGGTTAGAGACATCAGTTGGTGGGGCGAATTGTTCATGAACCTTGAGCCATAACTCAGATTGTTTCTGGGTTTCGTAGTGAAATTTTGGGTCTGCCTTTCCTTGTTCCAGGCAAAGGATTCGTTCCTGTTTGAGGGTTTGCTCGTTAAGATCAGGATGGATGATTAGTGGGTTCACCCTACGGGTGCTTTTTGTTCCGTAGAGGAGGGCTGCTGGGGATTAATTTTGAGCTTCTTTTCAGTGTGGTCCGGAAATAAAACATAGAGGAATAAATAAACCACTACGCCGGTAACCGATACATACATCCAGGAAGGCCAGGTCCACTTTGCAATTTTACCGTGCTTATCAAAGCGTTCCTTCAGGGCATGGTTCAGGGTCATGAAAATCATGGGCACAATTGCAATGGCTAAAATGA
>CAZAIZ010000413.1:0-1983 GCA_964485275.1 uncultured Pedosphaera sp. | reverse complement strand
AAGGCATGAAAGAGGTCAAGGTGCCCGGACTGGCAGCCTTGGCTCTCAAGGAAGGTAAAATCTTTTGGACCGGCTATTATGGCTGGGCAAATATCGGGGAGAGAAGGCCTGTTACCCAAGACACTCTCTTTCAACTGGCTTCCATTTCCAAGACAGTCGCAGCCTGCGTGATCATGCAACAGGTGGAGCAAGGGAAACTCAATCTGGATACCGATATTAATACCTATCTTCCTTTCAAGGTACGCAATCCCAAGCATGCAGACCAACCCATCACCCTTCGCCATCTACTTTGTCACACCTCCGGTATACGAGATAACTGGAAAGTGTTGGAGGATCAATGGGTGAAGAATGGGGACTACAAGGATCCTCTTGCCAAATCCATGCCGGATTACCTGGTGGAAGGCGGTAAATTTTTTAGTGCAAAAAAAAGTTTCTATACCTGGGCGCCGGGCGCCAGCAATCAATACTGTAATGTGGCTGTGGCCCTGGCCGCGCATGTGGCCGAAGCTAAATTGAAAACTCCATTTGAAACGCTTTGCAGGAAAGGGATCTTTGCTCCGCTTAAATTGCAAGATGTCGGGTTTCTTTTGACTTCAGTGGATCCCAAAAAAGTGGCCATGCCCTACGGTTACAGAAAGAAGAGCGGCAGCTTTAAGGCGCTGGGTCATCACGGGTATATTGATTATCCCGCAGGCACCTTACGGGCAAGTGCCCTCCATTTGGCGCGGTTTCTCATGATGTTTATGGGTGAAGGCAAACTGGGTGAGGTGCGCGTACTCAAGGCGGAGACGGTAGAGGAAATGAGGAAAATTCAATATCCCAAGCTCGATAAGAAACAGGGGATCAGCTGGTACTATACGCGGATGGGAGGTAAACAAATGATTGGACACGATGGAGGAGATCCCGGGGTGGTTACTCAGATGTTTTGTCGGCCTGAGGCAGGAACAGGCCTCATCTTGCTAATGAATAGTGAACCCCAAAAAGGTTCATTTGAAAAAAATCTGACCCAGCGTTTGCTGGATTATATTAACTAGCTTTGAGTGGCTAACTTTATTTCGTCAGATTTACGAAATGCGGTTGGAGTTGTTCCGGTGATGCGTTTAAAGCTGCGGTTGAAATGGGGCAGCGAATTAAATCCGGTCTCAAAAGCGATCTCACTGACATGTGTGTGTGGGTTTTGAAGGAGTTTCTTTGCACTCTCAATTCGAAGGCGTGCCACATATTCCGTGAAATTCATACCCACATATTTTTTGAACTGTTTGCAGAAATAGAACGAGCTGACATTCAGTTTCTGGGAAATGGTATCCAGCGTAATGGACTCGGTGTGGTGTTTGTGTAAAAATTTCCTGGCTTGTTTAATGAGTGGCGGTTCAGCATGTCGGTCCTCAAGGGAAATCCTGTTGGCATGTTCGCTAAGCTGATTCGCAAAATGGGTAAGCAGGCGTAATAGTGCTTTCTGTTGTTTTTGGCTAATGACAGCCCCTTTTTCGTAGGCCTGTTTTATTTCCGTTAAGTCACCATTTAAGTTCCACTTGGATAACTTCTGTACGGCCCGGCGAACTTTTGCCGGAGAGGGTTGCCGGGTAAACATTTGGCCGGTATAAAGATAGGCTTGGCATTCTGCCCCAATAAAAACGGGCACTGCCATATCCGCCATCCCGAATGGGCACGACATGATTCGGCCTTCTTGGGTGGAGGTTTCAATGAGTTTTGACTGAACATCCAGGCAGACGCTACAGGCTTGTGGGTCCTTTCCTACGATGGTGCAAAAAGGGTTTGTGTGGCTGCACGCGAGGAATGGAGGCTGAAAGTCATCTCGGGCCTGCAGGGCTAAAGGCAATCCGGTAAGGTCACTGAAAGCTTGATGGAACTCTGTAAAGAGTTCTGATTTGTGAATCTGCTGGATAACCGTCTGCACACCTGGGCGCCCCGGTGGGTCCAGGTGTTCAGTGCCACAGAAATCCGCCTCACCTTTGGAGGTGC
>CAZAIZ010000412.1:0-1984 GCA_964485275.1 uncultured Pedosphaera sp. | reverse complement strand
GCGGGGACGGCGGATGCGGTAGCAAATGTAGGCGGCCTGATCGGCTTCATCCCATGTCCAGCCCGGGGCCCCCGCCCAGTAGCCTTGCTCATTGCCAACAGGTTCGCGGACAATAGCGCCATTGATGAGTTCTTCAGTGATTGGGTGTGTGCTCATTTATTTAATTGTGACTATCTGTTTTTTCCGGATCGATTCCTCAGCAGCAATTGCCAGTAATGTGCCATCTATCGTGTTTTGCACCGATGTCAATGGTTGCACTCCGCTGCGTAGGGCCTTGATAAACGCCGGATGCATTTCGGCAAAGCCTAAATGTCCGCCCCAACCAATGCCGCGTTTTGCCTTTACTGAAATAATCCTTGGTTCTCCCTTGCGTTTGCCCTTTTTCCAGAGAAGTAGCTTCAGATTGTCCAGATCGGTCTGCAGGACGCCTTCAGAGCCCACAACACCCATCTCCAGGGTTTCTTTGGGTGGTTCATGGGCAAAGAGGCTTAAGTGGAGTGTACCCTTTGCTCCATTGGCGTATTCCCAGCTAGCGGTTGCGTGGTCGTGTACCTGATTTGGCCCGGGGATCACACGGTTAATGGCGTTGCTGCCAAAAGCGCTCACACGTTTGGGCTTTGAATTAAGCCACCAGTTCATCAGGTCGAAGTGATGGCAGTTTTTGTCCACCAGACAGCCGCCGCTTTTGCGCCGGTCCTGAATCCAATTACGACTCTTGGGTTGAAAGGGCCCCCTGAACTCCTTGCACCATGCCATCTGGGGAACTCCCACTGACCCCTTTTCAATTAACTGCTTTATCTTGGCGAAGTAGGCCGAATAACGCAGTTCATGGCCAATCATCAGGATCCGGTCACTTTTCTGCGAGGCCCGTAACAAAGCGCGGCATTCGGCGGGCGTGATGCCTACGGGTTTCTCGAGGAAAACATGTTTACCCGCCTTGATGGCTTCAAGGGCGAGGGGGACATGGGTGAAGTTGGGTGAAGAGATAACGACTGCATCCAGATCGGACTTGATGAGGTTTGATTCGTTCTTATATAGAACCGCCTCCGGTGCAATCTTCTGGGCGCGTTGAATCCGTTCGGTGTTGGTCGCGCAATAGGCAACGGCTTCGGCTTGCTTGGAACATTGCTGGTGGAATATTTCAAGGTGACTGTAGCCCATCGCGCCCACCCCAATGAAACCCATGCGGATCTTGTTCGCCATGAGCGGACTCTGCCCTAGAGGGTGCGGACTGTTCAAGCCTGCCTTCCCAATAGATTGTCATTGAGTTGCAGGTTATGAGGCAGTTTTCTTTGGTCATGCCTTTTGTAACACATCTGGAATGCGCAAATTGTCAGAGTGAATATCCAGCAGGCGAAGTTCACGGTTTATGCACCAAGTGCAGTCGTCCTCTCTGGGTTCGCTATGATCTGGGGTTAATAAAAAAGGAATTCCCAAAAAAAGCTCTTTTCGGCCGCCCGCCCACCTTATGGAGGTATCTGGAGCTGTTACCCTTGGAGAATCCTGCAAACATAGTTTCATTGACCGAGACGATTACCCCTATTTTGCCTGTTACCCGCTTAGGGGCTGAATTTGGACTGGATAACCTTTTAATCAAGGACGAAAGCCGGTTGCCGACCGGCAGCTTCAAGGCGCGCGGGATGGCAATGGCTGTAACCATGGCAAAGGAACTGGGGCTAAAGCGTCTCGCTGCCCCGACTGCCGGTAATGCGGGGGGTGCCCTGGCGGCTTATGCGGCCCGGGCAGGAATGGAAAGCTGGGTCTTTATGCCTGAGGACACACCGATCATTAACCAGAAGGAATGTCTGCTTCACGGGGCAAATGTTTATGCGGTGAATGGATTAATAGATGATTGCGGGAAGCTCGTTCGTGAAGGGATGAGTGAAATGGGTTGGTTCGATGTGTCGACGCTTAAGGAGCCTTACCGCATTGAGGGTAAGAAGACAATGGGGCTGGAGTTAGCCGAGCAATTCGAGTGGGAATT
>CAZAIZ010000411.1:0-1988 GCA_964485275.1 uncultured Pedosphaera sp. | reverse complement strand
CAGCGCGCATTACAAACGTTGGTGGGCTCGATAGAAATATGAACCGGACGCATCAAAGGCCCTGAAACGCGAGCCTTCGCCATTGCAGTATTATACAGCAACGACTTCCAGCCCTTGGGCCTCTTGACTGCTAACGCGAAAGCTCTTTTGATATATTTGTCATACAAACCCATGTCATTTCACCTCTCCAGATTGCATTCGGTATAACCGGTTAAACTTTCCCTTCCGCTGGATCAATTCACCCCATGCCCCACTCTCTGCTACCCGCCCATTCTCCAGCAAATGGATCGTGTCAGCATTACGAATGGTGCTAAGGCGATGTGCAATGGCGATAATTGTCATCTGCCCCTTAAAACGGTGAATCTCCTGCATGACCGCCTGCTCATTCTCCACATCCAAGGCACTGGACACTTCATCTAGAACTAGTAGTTTGGGGCTGCCGGCCAGCGCCCGAGCAAGGCCCAGCCTCTGCAATTCACCTCCGCTTAACTCATCGCCTCCAGATCCAATCCGCGTCTCCAGCCCTTCTGCGCGCCCGGCAATGAAATCTTTCAGGGCCGCTTGCTGTACCGCCTTGGAAATAACCCCTTCATCGACGTAATCGCGCCCGAACCTGATATTATCCTTAATGGTGCCGGTAATTACCGGAACACTTTGGGACATATACCCAATGGACTGACGCCAGTGAGAAAGATTCAGTTCATTTAATTCCACCCCATCAATTTTAACCTCCCCTTTCTTCAATTCCACTAAACCCAATAGCACATCCACCAGTGTCGTTTTACCTGCTCCAGACGCCCCGACCAACGCCGCAAAAGATCCTGGCTCAATGTCCAGATTCAAACCTTTCAGCACGGGTGCATTCTGATAAGTAACCGTCAAATCCCTGAACCGAATGGTCGCGGGGCCCTCTTCAGCGAGCTCAATCTCACCTGATTTTTCTGCCTTTTCAATTCCTTGATCATGCAATTGACGTACTAAAACGTAAGCCGGCAAAACCTGTGAAATGGTTTGCAGACATTGTTGAGCCGCCGAAATTTTTGGAATGATCCTGATAAAAATAGCCAGCACAACAAGCATGGATGCTGCACTAACTCCTATCACTATATAGCCTGTCAAGAGTACGGTTACCACAAGTAGCGCACTGCCAAAGTCATTGATTGCCTTGGCAATCTGCATGTCGAAGGCATTGGCAGCAGTAGCATCCCGTAATACCTTCGCCTCTGAATGAAAATCTTTGTGAAAGGCAGCTCCTGAATTAAAAGCCTTGATTACTTTTGCCGCAGCAAACTGGTCTCCCAGCAAAGTTTGCAGGTTCAATGAAGCCCCGGTAATCCGAGCGCCAAAGCCACTGGCTCGCTTCAGCAACGGCTTGGCAGCTAAAAATAATATGATGCCGCCTGCCAAAACTATTAGGCAGATGACCGGCGACAAGAGAAAGCCAATGGTTAAATAGATGATTAGGTGGATGCCGACTGTGATCAGCAAAACTGACTGATAATAGGCGCCCCCCAGTCTACCCGTTTCGGTTACAATAGAGCCGACCAAATCTCCGGTGGACTGATCCCGAATGAATGACCAGTGCGAGTTCTGGTAAGAACGCATCAAATCATCCTGCCAAGCCAGTACGTAATTGGTCTGCAATCTCACAGCAATCCACGCCTGGGCTAAACCAAGGAGAGTAGCAAGTAGGACAAGTCCAACCAATAACAAGCCAAACCCAATTGGACCGGAATCCAGACCCAGCACCCCCATGATGCCTCCTGTTAGCTCAGCAATTGGTCCAGATTTCTCTCCCTCAACACCCATACTGGCCAGAAGAGGGGCCGCTGTTGATATTCCTAGCCCCTCCAGGAATCCGGCTACGGTTGCTAGTAAACACAACAACGCAAACGAAGCCCGCTGTTTCCTCCAAATATCGGCAAGAAGAACCCTGGAATCGTTGAGTAAACTACTTTGCACTCTGGACCGTCCCGGTCGATTGATGT
>CAZAIZ010000410.1:0-2009 GCA_964485275.1 uncultured Pedosphaera sp. | reverse complement strand
CAACTCCATGGCTTCTGGTATCTTGAAGCCGAACGCTCTTTTCGCCAGGTGCTCAAACTTCACCCGGAACATCCCATGGCCTACTGGGGTGTCGCCATGGCCAACGCCAATAATCGGACCCGTTCGCAAACGATTATAAATAAAGCTGTAAGCGGCCGGAGCAAGGTTAGCAAACGGGAGCAAATGTGGATTAATTCCATGGCCGCTTATCAAAAAGAGACCGACTCCAAGAAGCGTAAAGCAGCCCAGCTCAAGGCATACCAATCCATTTCAGATAAATATCCTGAAGACCTCGAAGCCCAGGCATTTCTGGCATTGGCCATGTACAACAATGTGAAGGCTAAAAAAAATTATGACGAGGTGGAGAAACTCATCACAAAAGTTCTGGCAAAAAACCCAATGCATCCCTGCCACCATTACCGTATCCACCTCTGGGATTACAAGGACCCTAAACGTGCTCTACCCTCAGTTGGCCTTTGTGGTCAATCCGCTGAAGGAATAGCCCACATGTGGCATATGCCCGGTCACATCCTCTCACGTCTCAAAAGGTATAATGATGCCACATGGATGCAGGAAGCCAGTGCCCGTGTAGATCACGCGCATATGATGCGTGATCAAGTGATGCCCGATCGCATCCACAATTTTGCCCATAATAATGAATGGCTTACCCGCAACCTCAGCCAAGCTGGCCGGGTGCACCGTGCTCTGGCCATGGCAAAAAACATGATTGAATTACCACGGCTACCCAAAGTTAAGGACGATGGCACCTGGAGTTTTCCCAGCCGCAGCAGCAACAGCTATGGACGCCGTCACCTCTATGCAATTCTCGCTGGTTACGAACTGTGGAATGAGATTATTCACTTAAAGGATACTCATTATCTGCTTCCAGGAAAAAGCACCGCAGAAAAAGCAAAATATTGGCGACTCCTCGCATGCGCATACATAAACACCAACAACACTGAAGAAGGGAAAGCTCTCCTGTCAGAAATGGAATCGCTGCTCAAAAGTCAGCGGGAGGACAAAATCAAAGCCGGCACTGACGCTGAAGCCAGGGCGAGAAAAGAGAAGAAAAATCCGCGCGATATCAAAAAATCAAAAAGTGATGCAGAGCGCCCCTACTCTACTGCCATCAGCACACTGGAACGGGGCCTCGCTGAGTCAAGAATGTATCTGGCACTGAAAGACAAGAATCTGGAAGAAGCAAAGACCCAATACGCTAAAGTTCGTGACTTTCGGAATGAACGCAAAGCCCTGCTCCAACTAGAATTTGGAAACCAAGAAGAAGCCATCAAGCTCGCAGCTTCTGCTGTAAAATCAGCCCCAGAACAAGCCCGTCCGTTAGCTGCACAAGCCTATATTTTACACCGGGCAAACAAACGCGAGGAGGCCAAAAACGCCTTGAATCATCTCCGGCGTATCGCGCCCGAACTAGATATGGACATCCAATGGTTCTCACGCCTTTCTCATTTGGCTCAATCACTGAATCTGCCAAAAGATTGGCGGCAAAAACAACCAACTGCCAAAGACATGGGCCTCCGCCCAAAACTGGATGATCTGGGCCCTTTCCGCTGGAGTCCTTCTCCCGCCCCAGACTGGACCTTGAGGGATAGAAACGGACAATCGTTTTCCCTCAAGTCCCATCAAGGTAAACCCATGATTCTCGTCTTCTATCTAGGCAAAGGGTGCACGCATTGCATGGATCAGTTAAACGCATTTGATCCATTAACCAAGGAATTCGACTCCATGGGCATCACGCTCATGGCCGTAAGCACTGACACCACCGCGGGATTACTCGACACATTTATCGGTTACGATGCCAAGGACCGGCACTTCAGCTTCCCTTTGTTGAGCGATCCCACGCTCGCTACTTTCAAGAAATACCGAGCATACGATGACTTTGAGAAAACCCCACTGCACGGCACCTTCCTCATTGATCCCTCAGGACGCATCCTGTGGCAGGAGATCAGTTACGAACCCTTCATGGCTCCAAAATTCCTTTTAGAGGAAGC
>CAZAIZ010000409.1:0-2018 GCA_964485275.1 uncultured Pedosphaera sp. | reverse complement strand
CAATGGCATCGGGTCGCCCTGGGTGTATGGAGACTGCAGGGATAAATTCCTGATAATCGCTCGCCAATTCGAGCACATAGTTATTTGGGACAAAAGCATTGCCTGCACCTTCCCATAGGGTTCCATCATCCCTGTAAACCGCCTCTTGAGCCAAAAGGCAGACTGCATCTATCTGGGAGGCGCGTATGTAGTCTAAAAGCCTGTCGCGAAATAAGTCATCAAGGGAAGGCTTGTTTAAATCGCCAAAACCCATCCCCAGTTTCCGCAGCATCATGCCGTATAGGGGCGCCTTTAGCGCAGTAACACGAACCCAGCATCCGTGGCCGCTGGCGGCATTGCCCACCATGTGGACGTGCATATCAATACGATTCATTGGATTGGCGGAAGGGGTGGGATTCGAACCCACGGAACAGTTTCCCGTTCACTCGATTTCGAATCGAGCGCCTTAGACCGGACTCAGCCACCCTTCCGTGAAGGAAATCTTAATGGCAGGCGGCTCTAGGGGCAAATCGTATTTGAGAAGTGTTAATAATTGGGGGTGCTATTTCTCGACCTATAGAGTGCGCATCGGCTTTACTGCGCGTCGGTGATTGATAATCAGGAGGGACTTTCTTCATTTGTTAACGACTTGGACAATGCTCCTTGGGTGGCTTTAGATACCGAAGCGGATAGTCTGCATGCATATCCGGAGAAGCTTTGTCTTATCCAAATTTCAATACCTGGCAATGACGTTCTGGTTGACCCCTTGTCGGGGTTAAATTTAGAGCAACTTTTCGCATCACTGAACCGGCACACCCTTTTAATGCACGGCTCAGACTATGATATCCGACTATTTAAAATGGGCTACGGTTTTATCCCCAATGCGATATTTGACACCATGTTGGCCGCGAGGCTTGTTGGTAGAACTCAATTCGGCCTTTCCCGTTTGGTTAGTGAAATCCTTGGGGTAGAACTGGAAAAAACATCACAAAAAGCCAATTGGGCAAGGCGCCCTTTAACCGATAGAATGCGTGACTACGCACTGAATGATACACGTTATTTAAAACCTTTGGTGAATGCATTGAAGAATGAACTAAAAACATCTGGCAGAATCGAATGGCATCAACAGGAATGCGACCGCCTCATTCGAGACAACTCCAACGTTCAGGCGCCGGATTCAGATAAGGTTTGGCGAATTAAGGGCAGTGCCAGGCTGAATCCAGAGGCATTGTCAATCTTAAGAGGTCTATGGCACTGGCGCGAAAAGGAAGCCAGACGGCGAAATCGTCCACCATATTTCGTCTTGTCGCCCGAGGTAATGGTGAAGATGTCAGAAGAAGTCGCACAAGACGGAGACATGGCCAAATGGTTGCCTAAGCGGATTCCTGAGCACCGGCGAAAAGAAATCCAAAAGTGTATTAAATCCTGCAGGTCTTCACCCAAGGAAGAGTGGCCCGACCGCCATAAGCCACCTCCTAGGAAACATATTACCCCACCGCAAAAAATGCGTTTTGATGAGATTCAAAAGAAACGCGACATGGAGGCAGCGAATCTTTCGATAGATCCAACCATTATCGCAAGCCGGGCAACAATGGTTAAGCTTGCCTGTGAAGCAGATGGGGTTTTCGAGGACGTACTGCCATGGCAGCAGCAGGTTTTGGGTTTTTATTAAACCAAATGCTTATAAGCCCGAGTGCTTGAAAGCTTGGAAATGAGTTCACGCATCTTTGCAGTAGCCCGCTTATGGGCAATAAGCGTAGCGTCATCGGTCTCCACAATAACGCAATCCCTTATACCAACAATAGCAATGGGCTTACGGGCTTTTTTGTTTCTTGCATCAAAAATAACATTTCGCGCCGCATCCACATGGATGAAATCTGCCTCAGCACAATTCCCCTCTGTATCCGACTTGAGGTGGCGTGCCAAAGCCGGCCAGGCCCCCAGATCATCCCAATGGAAGTTACCATCAGCAACCAGCACGTTACTGGCGTGCTCCATTACCCCGTAGTCAAAGGATGTCTTGGTGATATTGGGGTAAT
>CAZAIZ010000408.1:0-2024 GCA_964485275.1 uncultured Pedosphaera sp. | reverse complement strand
CTGCTGAAGTTAAGCCCAGTGAGGAAACTACCGAACCCAAAAAGGAAATCCCTGCTCCAGTAGACCCTCCAACCAAACCGGAAAATTCTGACGAACAAAAGAAGCCTGCTGAAGTTAAGCCCAGTGAGGAAACTACCGAACCCAAAAAGGAAATCCCTGCACCAGTAGAACCCCCAACCAAACCTGAAAATTCTGACGAAGAAAAGAAGCCTACTGAAGTTAAGCCCAGTGAGGAAACCCCCGAACCCAAAAAGGAAACTCCTGCCCCGGTCGAGCCCAAGGTTTACCGCTCGCCAAATGGCAAGGCCTATCCTTCTCATTGGGGTACCCCGCCATTGCAACAGACCCGTGATCTGCGACCTTTGCCCGCCGCTTACGGTAGCGGCAGTGGCACACTGGCCCGCTGGATTCAGGAGAATCTTGATAAGGATGCCCGGCCCAAAACCGAGGATCCTGACGGGGAAAAGAAGCCCACCCAAAATTAAGCCCCTTCCACGCCAATAACAACAGTGGTTATGCAACCCACACGCTCTGAGGAAGAGCCGCCGACCATGGAGCAAGACCGGACAGTAGAGGATCAAAAACCCGCTATTCAGGAAACCGGATCGCGCCCCAGCGTGCTTGCCATCCTCTGTGTCTTTTGTGCTTCCTTGGGTATGCTCTTTTTCCCGGCAGTAGCAGCCATTCCCCTGGGCATCTACGCACTGAAGTATATCAATGAAAGTGACGGAAGATTAAGCGGTCGCCAAATGGCCGTTACCGGTTTGTGCGTAGCCATTACCTCCCTCTCCCTTTGGCTCGTCATCTTTAGCTTAAGTTGGTTGGGGATAAAACTCCTTACGACTGTGGCAAACCTGCTGGGAGGAGCCTTTAAACTGGTAACCGCCCCTTTCGGTAACTAGGGCAGCAGGAAGTTTGATTATTTCCTGGGAGCGGGCGTATCGGCCTTGGAATTGACTGCCGGTCGGTAGGAACCTTGAGGTGTCTGAAAGGCATCCAACCGGTAGTTGGCCTTGCCAATACGCGCATTACCCTGCACTCGAAGCAACTGGACCGCTTGAACGCGTTGTATATCCGCCTTTTTGTCGGATTGCTCTATTTGTTCTGCATGTCTGAGTGTCTTTTTTTGAAGCTCAGCCTCGCCGGAAAGCTTCGACTGAGGTAACGCACGCTGATATTGCCATTTATTAGCCTGACCGGGTATGCCATCCAAGGTGGCTTCAAATACCACCAATCGCTGAAGAGTCTGGTTGGTTCCCTGAACGCGGAAAAAGAACTGGCCTTCGACTGGACGTGCTGCCATAGCCGCTTCCCTGGTCACCCTGACCGGTTTCGTTGGAGCAGGAGTTGCGCCTCCACCTGGGGCAATCGTTGCCGGAGCCAATGCTCCTACACCCCCAGTTGCCCCTCTTCTTTGGGCTGGAACTGAATTTACCGCTGATAACTTCGATGCCGATGGTGCCGCAAACTTCTCTTCATTAATTACATTACCGCTGTATACCGATCCATCACGATCCATCACTTTAACTAGGTTGCCCTTTCTCTCGATCTGGAAATCCACAAGGATAGGCTCAGGTAACTGCTTGGCTTTCAGAGCAGATTTGCCGGCAGGTTCCTGAACAAAATTCTGGGCCATGTCCGCAAGATTGTTATAACGGGCCGCACGGCGATTGGTCTCTTTAAGGGCATTTACCTTCGGTGCCGCCTTCAATGTAACTACCCTACCAGGTGATGGCACCGGCATCGGCTGGGGAGGAGAAATTTTCTTGGGTTCATTTGAAACAGTGGGGAGGGCAGACTCTTTTTCGCCACTCGACACCGTAAGTGCTCTTGATGAAATGTTAGCATTCTCAGGGCTGATATCCCTGCCCTTCAATTCTGAATCTTCGCTGGTCGGTATTGGCTTTGGGGCCGTTGGATCGGCCTTGGCCAATTCCATCGGGTTAGTAGCCTTGGAACCTGAATTGGGATCCAGTGAGAACACCAGTGCCAGAGCACAAACGGCTCCTCCCATCACCCAGGGT
>CAZAIZ010000407.1:0-2028 GCA_964485275.1 uncultured Pedosphaera sp. | reverse complement strand
TGGTGACCCACGTCCTAGGGCCGAATTCTTTTTTGAACTGGATCGAATAATCGACGACTACCTCGCCGCCCATTGTAATCCAAAGGAGATCTCCCACGCGCCAGCATTGGATGGGGTAGGGGTAGGTCTTCGGCAGGTTACCTGTGGTCTTGAGTTTGATCATTCGTGCCGCCCAGCGGCCTCGGTAACTGTTCGGGTTCTTGGCTGATGCGGCGAGTGATTCACCAGAGGGCAGGGCGCCGAATTCCAGATCGACTGTCTTGATGTGGGTGGCAAGCTTGGGGGCCAGGGTATTCATCTTTTGTAGGAGTACTTCCTCGACTGCCGCAGCCAGCATGTTCCCGTAACGTTCAGCCTGATAAACTTCTCTTCTAGGCAAGGGGTTTATATCTGCACCGCATCCCGGGCTAAACAGAGCCAAGGCACCGGGATGGCTTTTCTCCAGGGCAATCTGGGTGAAGCCCGCGTAGTCGCCTGAGAACTTCTGGAAACTTAAAGTAGTGCTGTGGCAGGCATAGCCAAAGACAACGGCCTTCAGGTTTAGTCCCTTGTAGACAGCCAGTACCGGCACATCATGATCGATAGGACCCTTGAGGGTATTGGCGGCAATGAGCTTGGGCACATCACCATAAGGTTTATTTTCGCGCCGATTGACAGCAAAGCGTGTGATGCCGATACCGTGTTTTAAAGTAACGGGTTCCAGGTTTTTGAGCGCCAGCCCGGTGATTTGGACAATTTCAGCCTCAAAGCGCTTGGAATATTCCTCAATTCGGGCAATGCGTTCGGGAGTTAGAGGATAGATATCATACAGGCCTTCACGCATGACGGGGCCGGTGTGGGTGTGTGAGGCGTTAAACATCACCTGGTCGGCTGTGAGTTTATATTCCTTGGCGAGTTTCATCTTTAGACTGTTATAGATGCTGGCGGATAACCCAATGGTATCAGTGGCAATAATGATGGCACGTTTGCCGGTTGCATCCTCCAGAGCCAGTGCCTTGGCCCAGATCGGGTGGAGGGTGCCTTCACTGGGCTTGGTGCGCCCGCCGTAACCAGCCATCCAGATAGATTTCTTGGGCGTGATATCGGCCTTGGCAGTGCCCGCCTTCCAAGAGGCAGCTGAAAGGGGCAGAGCAAGGCAAAGCAGCAGGAGAATACGCAGCGAGTTCATAGGGAAAGAGTAAGATTCAGTGGCCGAGGGTCAATGACCAAAGAAATTATTAAGAACTAGTCAAATTGCACTTGGATGCCTACGCCACATTTGGGCAAGGCCTTGCGTAGATTTTCCTGTACTCCTGTTGTTACTAGAACTTGTGAGCTAGGACCTTGATGCCGGAGAAAGATTTTCAATTGATGCAAATTTTCCAGCGAAGCCAACCCCTGGAGCCCAGAGTCAGTGGTTTTAGTTGGGTCAATATCTGCCCGTAAATGAAGGATGGTAAGACGATTTAATTTGGTTATTTCTTTTAAGTCCTCGTCAGTGATAGCCGAAGTTGTCTCTAATTTTAGGACTGTGAGTTGTTGTAGCTCGGAAATTTTTTTGATTTTCGATTCGTTGATTGTCGGGGCCGAATAAATTAGTTGGTTGAGATTTTTGAGCTTGGATAACTCCTGAAGGCTCTTTTCAGAGAGGTGATGTTCCATTTGCCTCCCGCTAGTTTCCAAAGTAAAAGTTATTCCGTACCCAATCAACTCCAGCTCCCTTACCATGTCCAAATCGTCTAAGGTAAGTGGAAGTGTGAAACTTTTGTGATTTTCGTCTAGCCAATTCAAAACGGCTAACTCTAGGAAGCGATCCTCAATGAGATTGTCAGGATCCACTTTGAGTGAGTCGTAAGGTTTCTGTTGGGGCTGCAGCTGACTGCAAACCCAACAAGCAGCAATGACAGGATGATCTTGCTCATGACCGCTATTTTAAACTCACTCATCACCTCGGCAAGGGCTTTTCACTGTGGCTATTCAAGTCCTTGTCTTGTGGGCTGGTTCATGAGAATTTCAGCCCATGCAAATTTACCAATTACTGGTGCTGGC
>CAZAIZ010000406.1:0-2030 GCA_964485275.1 uncultured Pedosphaera sp. | reverse complement strand
CATTTCAGGCAAGGCCAAACGTCCTCTAGCGTATTTGGCAGCTTCGCTTTCAGGAAAATCCCATCTACACCGATTATAACGACGAAAAGCAAATGAAACATTGTTTGCACCCCGAAAACTTTCCCCTGCCCAAAATAGCGACTGGGCAGTCAATCCGTCATCCGGAAATTTCTTGGTAAACAAATCGAAAACCGCTCCTGCATCGGCAAACTTTTCGGCCTTGTAATGACATTGACCCCAGCGAAAACACATTTTGGGAGCAAATTCATGATCTGAAAATCGGTCCATAAATTTTTCAGCAACCTTTGCTGCCACGGCATAATTTTCTCGTTTATAGAAATATTCGTTAATCCGTATCATTACATTGGGTATTAAGGGACTCTTTGGATAGGTTGCCGCCAAGGTGACATACTCTTCCAAAGCACGATCAAAGTCATTAGCCTCCTCATAACACTGGGCCAACTTGTATTGAGCATCGGCTGCCAATGTATGATTTGGATATTGTCGCACGATCAATGCATAGCTGTTAGCTGCCGCATTCCAGTCCTCCAATTCCTGGGAAAATTGCCCACTAAGATAAGCAATCCGAGGCAAGTATCTTGGATCTGGATAATCAACCATGATCTCTTTCAGGATACGTCGCCCTGCTTGTAATGCCTTTTGACTCTCGTCTTTCCGCTCCAGTTTTAGGTTGTTCTTAAATAATTCGAAGTAACTCTCAGCAATATGGAATTGCGTCTGAACCGCCAGTTGCTGATTGCCAAAAATCTTACTGAAGGCTGAAACAATTCCATCAGTCCCAATGGCAACAGGAAGTTCAATACTGTGATCGGCAGATCCCTCTTCATTGCCTGCGACCTCGTCCGAATAGGCCGTGATAAGATTATCGCCGAAGAAACACTCTATCTCCTTATCGATTTCGCTGAAATTGGCAGGGGTTGGCTTTTCGCGAGCTTTAAGCTCAAATGAACCGGTAAATATTCCGCTGTGACTTAATGTCTCGTTAAGTTTCACTGATTCCTTTTCTCCACTTCCACTTTGGATAATTATTTTTGAAAAATCCCGCCCGTCTGAAATATCCAGATCCGGATCCGACACCATCACAAAAAGTTTCTCGCCTACATGCAACAGTTCAACTTTTTCATCATAGCCCTCATTGGTAACTGAAAGACTTCCATTTGTTTTTAAGACAGCCTGATCTGATAGCCCCAGTTCATCTCCTCCTGGACGCACCTTATCCTGATAGGATGCCCTGATAATTGATTTACCATTTACATTAAGCACCGTATCCAACAAATCATCCCCCTCCATTGCCCCTTTTTCCTCCCCGACAGGCCGCGCCCGACCAAGCAGACCATTACCGGCCCCCAAGGCCCGAGGCAGTTTTATTGGGCTCTCTTCTCCTCCTAGCTGTAGTTTTACCTGTCCCACAAACCTCCCCATTCGTAATGCGGGATTTGCCTGACCTTCATCGGTTCCTGAAAATTCTCCAAACTGTGTTGAAAGCGCACAGGCAACCTCTACTGCATTAGTCGTCCCAGCGTTAATTATAACTTTAACCTTACTTTGGCTGTCTTTTGCAGCATCCGGATCAATGATCTCAACGGTCAGGGGAACAAAATAATCCACACCAACAGGCCCCTCGTGCGCTTCAAGCCGGGGTAGATAAATAGGCTGAGGTAAACCCTCTGAATCTGGGGGAGGCTGCGTGCGGCGCGTGCCGATAATTCGCACCAACCCATCGGTGGGTTCATTTGCAAAGACAACCCCCTCCCGAACTACTGAATGACCCGGGAATGTGTTCTGAAAATCTGTATACCGGCAATAAATACTGTCACCCGGTTTAATCTGGAGTTTACCATCACCCTCTCCATCCGACGTCTCCACTTCCACCCTGAAAGTCCCGGAGTACTCCTCGGTCTCGGTAGCATCGAGTTCCTTCCATTTCTGGCCATTCAGCCAGATTGACACCGGAACAACATCCCGTTGATCGGTTTGGTCCATATCATAATCAACCACTTCAAAGGTAA
>CAZAIZ010000405.1:0-2033 GCA_964485275.1 uncultured Pedosphaera sp. | reverse complement strand
CTTGAAAAGACCGCTCAGGCCATCAATTGGGCCAACCAGATTAATCGTGGATATCATTCATACGATTGGCCACATGAAAGACGGCTGAACATCTGGCTGAAAAAGCCCTGAATTTTCCTTAAATACTGGCTAGTTTCCCACGTCTACTGTAATGTTCTGTACGGTACTGGATATGCTGCATTTGACCGATAATTCAGCCAGTAGGCGCAGTTTTCTCTCGGTAGGGAGTTTGGCGTTGGGGGGGCTCTCGTTGCCCCAGTTGTTGCAGGCGAAGGACGCAGTCAAGGAAGCCGGCGGCGTGGTTAAGGATCGCACAGTGATCTTTCTCTTCATGCATGGTGGTCCCTCACAGACAGAAACCTTTGATCCCAAAATGGAGGCCCCCTCAGGCATTCGCAGCATGACCGGCGAGATTCCAACGAGGATTCCCGGTATTACCTTTGGTTCCACCTTCGGGAAGTTGGCGAAGTTGAATGACAAGTTTTCCATTGTGCGTTCCTTTACCACCGGTAGTGCTGCACACGATTCCAAGCCGATCGTTAGCAGCTATTCCAAGAATGCCCAGATTGGAGGGCACTACGCACGGGTTGCCGGAGGGAGCAACCCAGTTACCGGGATGCCGCGAAACATATGGTTGCACCCGCAGGCGGTGGACTCGAAGGCAACCGACCCGATAATGAAGCTTGGGAAATTTGATGTGACCGGTCCACTGGGCCCGGCTTATGCTCCGTTTCAACCCAGTGGTAAGGGGGATTTTCGCTCCGACATGAGACTGACGGTGGACCCTTCACGACTGGGAGATCGACGTATGCTTTTGGCTAGGTTGGATCAGTTTCGACGTGAAATGGAGTCTGGCAACGCAACCAGTGGCCTGGATAAATTTCAATCGCAGGCATTTGAAACTTTGACTGGTGGAATCAGTGATGCCTTTGACATTTCCAAGGAAAACCAGAAGGTGTTGGCCCGGTACGATACCTCTACCCTGATGGATGTGGAGAAAATCAGTAAAAGGTGGAACAACCGGCCGCGTTATCAAAACCACGTTAATAATTTGGGCAAACTGATGCTGATGGCACGGCGACTGGCTGAGCGCGGTGCAGGTTTCATTACCGTGACCACCGATTTTGTGTGGGACATGCACGCTGATGCGAACAATGCGACCATGACCGAAGGCATGGGCTATGTGGGTACTCCCTTTGATCATGCGGTGAGCGCTTTCATAGAGGATGTGGAGGCGCGCGGATTACAGGACAAGATCTTGTTGGTATGTTGCGGTGAGATGGGCCGTAATCCTAGGGTGAACAAAAAATCGGGGCGTGATCACTGGGGAGGTAGCGCACCATTAATGTTGTATGGTGGAGGGCTTAAGATGGGTCAGGTTGTGGGAAGCTCCACCAAGGATGGGGGTGAGCCGGCCAGTAATCGGGTAACCATTCCAAATTTATACGCTACGTTAATGGATCGGGTATTGGATACTGGTGCGGTGCGAGCCATGGCCGGTATTCCCAATGAGGTCAATGAGGTGATAAGTGGTGCCTCGCCTATCAGGCAGTTGATCTAAGGAGAGACAGGAAACCCCTGTTTTTTAGGAGTATGTTTGCCTTATCAGACATTGGAGTGAACCGGACCTGTGCGGGGTTTTCCCGCCGTGATTTTCTTCAAGCGGGTGTATTGGGCAGCCTGACCCTGCCGGATTTACTGGCCAATAAGGCTTTGGCAGCCCAAGCGGGACTGCCCCTAAAAGACAAGTGTGTGGTGCTGCTCTTCCTTTCGGGTGGACCACCCCATATTGAGTTCTTTGATCCCAAAATGACCGCGCCCAAGGAGATTCGCTCCATTACTGGCGAGGTAAAAACAAATATCCCGGGCATTACCTTTGGAGGAACCTTTCCGAAGCTTGCCAAGATGACTAACAAGTTTTCGGTAGTGCGGTCATACGGTTCCAGGAATAGCAGTCACACCTATCACCCTGTAACCGTTGCGAACAATCCCTTGAAGGCATCAATGAGTGCCTTGTACACCAAGGTGGCTGG
>CAZAIZ010000404.1:0-2045 GCA_964485275.1 uncultured Pedosphaera sp. | reverse complement strand
CGCCGCCGCATAAAATAACGAAGGGAAGTTCTTTGCCTTCCCAACCCCTCTGCTGAGCTAACGCATAAAAAAGAGGTGAACCTTGGATTTAAGGTCTCTCTTTTAATTGGCCACCCAGTCGATTCACAATAAATATCGGAAAATTTGGGAATAAAACTGGTGGTTGCACGTAGTAGGGGAGACATGGTGGAATGCTCTCCAGCGATTGCCCTCCCGGCGGGCATTCTCTCTGAGAAAAACATGAACGCACCCCACGCCGAAAATGGCCAAGAAGATCTTGAATCACTCAGTGATCATGGCTTCGCCCTGGCTATCCAGTTACTTGGCCGGCACGAGGATGCAGCCGATGTCGTCCAGGATTCGCTGCGTAAACTGATTCACGGCGGACAATACGATGCCCACCGGGGCCCTAAAAGGCCGTGGTTCCTAAAGGTGGTACGCAATGGGGCCTTGGATGTACTGCGCAAACGCAAGCCCGAGGATGAAGAAGCACTTACTCAACTGGAAGACATTGACCCTTCACCGGCTGAAGTGGCAGAACAAAATGAATTGAAACATATCATCCGGCAGCAACTGGCTGGGATGGAGGTAGCCCAGCGTGAGATTGTGCTATTGCGCGATTTTCATAACCTGAGCTACGCGGAGATTGCAGAAGTAATGGAAATCCGGGCCGGAACCGTAATGAGCCGACTGCACCGCGCCCGCAAGGAACTACGGCAACGCATGAGGAGATACCTGTAATGAACCACAACTGTGAAGATACCGAGGCGCTACTTTCAGGTTACCTCGATGGGGAACTCACCCAGGGCGATCGCCAGCGGGTGGAGGTGATCATGGAGGATTGCCAGGACTGTGCTAAAACATTTGAGGAAATGAAGAAATTGCGCAGCGAAATCGGCGGCATCCAATACGAACACATGACCGAGGCCGAACGCCTCAAGGCTGCCAAGGATCCGGTGGCCGAAACCGGAGCGAGCCTTGGCCAAGTACTGGTCATTGGCGGTTTCATCATCTTTTACGGTTCCTGCATTTATCTGGCACTCAAGGGAATACTGGCTGACCCGGATACTCCCTTGTTTATGAAGATCGGCCTTCCAGCGATATTAATCGGCATGGGCATATTATTAACCTCGGTCATCATTGACCGCATCAAGGCATCAAAAACCGACCCTTACAAAGACGTGGAAATTTAACTTATGAAAAAACTTACACTACTACTGGGGCTACTACTGTGCTCAACTATTCTTAAGGCGGCCGAGCATGCCCCGCCTGCCAAGCCTGATATCAGTATTAGAGATGCCGCCGCCAAAGGATATCTGGAAAAGGTTAGGGCGCATCTGGCTGCCGAAACCGATATTAATGAACGGTCTGGAGAACACGATTCCACCGCCCTGCATGCCGCCGCTTATTACGGCAATCTAGAGATCGTAAAATTCCTGATTGAAAAGGGTGCTGATATTAATGCCAAAAATAAACACGGCCAAACTCCACGGGACGTGGCATGGCATGATATCGAGAATGAACGATTTAGTAATTCAGTTAAAGAATCCAAACGGAAGGCCGGTGAATTCATTGAGAGTAAAGGTGGCGAGCATGGACATAGGTCCCCGTTGCGTTTTCTTGCCTTCCTTCCCTGCCTGATCCCCATTTTTTTAGTCCTCGGTATTATTTATGCCATCAAAACCAAACCCAAAGATCAAGTCATGCCTACACCAACCAAAAAAATGCTCGTTGTCACCTCCCCCACTATTCCCGGAAAAAAAGTGGTGCGCGTTCTGGGATTGGTCCGCGGCAATACCATCCGTGCCAGACACGTGGGTAAGGATATCCTGGCTGGCCTGCGCAACATTGTGGGAGGTGAAGTCACTGAATACGCCAAGCTACTAGCTGAAAGCCGTGAGCAAGCCATTGACCGCATGCTCGTGGAAGCTGAAGGACTGGGGGCTAACGCCGTGATCAGCGTTGATTTTCAGACTTCAGTGATTATGGGTGGCGCCGCCGAAATGATGGCTTATGGCACCGCAGTCGTAGTGGAAGAAGAGGAA
>CAZAIZ010000403.1:0-2055 GCA_964485275.1 uncultured Pedosphaera sp. | reverse complement strand
AGTTTAACGCCGAAAACCACTTGCGCTGGGACTCGTTGGGAGAATTCCTCGCAATTGGTGTTTCACTCGAAGATCTTGGGACCAAGACTGGCAACACAAAGGCACTCATCCTATCAAAAACGCTCAACGACGCCATTGGCAAGTTCCTCGATGAGAACAAATCCCCCTCTCGAAAAGTAAACGAACTGGACAACCGTGGCAGCCATTTCCATCTGGCACTTTACTGGGCTCAAGCACTGGCTACGCAAACCGAGGATCCCGATTTAGCTGCGCAATTCACCTCCTGCGCCACAACTTTGGCCGAGAACAAATCGGCAATTATCGAGGAACTTAATGAGGTTCAGGATCAAGCGATGGATATTGGCGGGTACTATCAGCCTGATGAGGAAAAAGCAGATGCAGCCATGAGGCCGTGCGCACTGTTCAATGATGCCTTAAACGCCCTGAACTAATCACTCCCACCTCTTGCCTGGATCTGGGGTGCCCGTAGCAGACCAACCAACGCCGAAATATATTACTATTGTGCTCAACTGTTGAGTCACTTTTTAAGTCGTCTTGCCAGTTGGGATGCATGCAGGTCTGCTGGCTGCAATTGCTCCGGAGCTATCGCCTCGAACCATTTACCCTTTGGGTCTTTTGTCGATTTGGTACTGGTCTTGACTCCAACAATGTTCATGGAATCAGGGCCAAACCGTAATGGTGGCCAGTCAATATTGTCCTGAGACCTGATACCCCAGAAAGTTCCGCGTGCACCGCAGTGCTTGCCAAGTGCCCCGCCTCCTCCACTCAGCCAAATCTCACCGCCTTTGCCGACGTCTATATTGCAGAACAGGTTTTCGAACGGCCCTATTTTATGGTGGTCGAGGGACAAGTTGATGCCTTTACCGTTTTTGACCACGTTGCCACTTTTTGCGTAATTAAGGGTGAAATCATGTACAAAATGAGTCTTAAACTCAAAATTCTGAACCAGGCAGTCCTGTCCCAATAGGATACCATGATGACCGGTAGTTCCTTTCTCCTCGCTTCGCTTGGAATCCAGCACGACACCGTCTGCTGTGCAGAAATCCCCATCAAGAAAGATTCCACTGTCGCTATTGGAAATCTGTACGTTTCTCACCCAACAGTCGGCTACACGATTCATGGCTATACCGTTCATGCCTCGCTCAGTAAAGTTGTGACCGGGATAGGGTTTTGCAGGGAATTCAATTGAAAGCTCTTCGATCCCTACCTCGCTTACGGTGGGTTCATATGTGTTCAATACTGGCGACCAGGATTTCCTGATATCCAGGCGCAATGGACGTTCGAGCGTAACGCTGGTTCCGCTGACAGAGACAACCTTGTTGACCATCCTGATGGTTTGTTTTGGTATTTTGGCTGTATCCCCCGCATCGCCGGAGTAGATATGATTGATCAGTGTCTTCTGGGCGTCATCCTTCATTTCTATGGTGATACGCTGACCCTTGCGAAGTGTCTTCGTTGGTTTCTCGATCTTCAGTTCTCTGGAACCACGTTTACAGTCTTCGGAAATAGATGCGATTTTGTTTTGCTTGATTGAACCTTTTGCCCACAAGAAGCCGCCCGACCACGAGTATCCTGATGTAGGTTTACCGCCACTATTCGCCCCCATATTGGGCCTTACATCTTCAAGTGTTTTGGGGCAGACGATGATCGTCTTTCCCTGACCTGCCCCGCGAAGAACAATGCCGGGCTTTGTTATCCAGATAATATCGCTGATAATATAACGACCAGCCGGGATTAGAATGACGCCCTTGTCGGTTTCATTAATTGCCTCCCTAAAGGCTTTAGTGCAATCGGTCCTCCCATCGCCCTTTGCCCCGAAGCGGAGTACGTCCGTGGTCACTTTATCATTAGGCAGGGAATCCTCTCCACAATGGTATCCAGCGAAGGAAAAATCAGGTAGTCGACTTTCTGGTGACCACTTTTCTCCATCCTTACCCCACAGATCCGAGTAAGTCTGCCCAACTGAATTATTCACACGAGGCTTGCCGGCTAAACGAATGGCTAAGCGATTATTCGGGGGGCCCAGGGGTGAAA
>CAZAIZ010000402.1:0-2061 GCA_964485275.1 uncultured Pedosphaera sp. | reverse complement strand
TCTTTCTTGCCAACCAACCACTCCAGACCCTTGTGGGCGACTGAAGTATGTTGCCTGGCTTTGAGGAACGCGTAGGAAATAATGGCGGTAGTCTCAATGGCCAGGGTATTGCCCCTGCCAAAAGTTACTCCTTGGGAGTCTGAACCCCAATAGATCAGTTCCTTCTCCGTCGTCTTGGCTTTCTCAAGCCGGTTAATTAATTCCTTAGCTTCAGTTCGTTCGGCTGCCACCAGTGCATTGGCGCACAAGCCCAAGGTGTAATTATCCTTTTCTCTGTCCGCGTTCTCCAGAATGTAATCCAGGGCCCGGTTCAACCGGTTATCCTTCTGACCGGATTCGGCCAGAGCCCACGCGATATAGGCGGTGGTTCGTAGCTTTGCTCCCTGGAATGCGTTGATGGCTCCCTCGGCAATCCCCCCCTGATCAGGCTCCCAGGAACCGTCCCCTTTCTGGCGTCCATAAAGCCAATCGCGGGTACGCTCAATCACCTTGGGATCCACATCGTATACCTTGGCCATGTCCGAAAACTCCATGAGCCCATAAGCCGTCAAAACATTGTGGGCAGGCGCCTTGCCAAACCACTCAAACCCGCCGCCTTTCACCTCGTAGGAAAGAAGGCGTTGGTAACCGATATTAATGAAGTTCAAGGCCTTCATTTCGATCTCAGGCTTAATCTGTTTATTGCGGCGCATGTAGTCGAGCACCAGAATGTTGGGATAAGTGGCTGAAGAGGTTTGTTCGAAACAACCGTAGGGCATCTGGAAAATACCATCCAGGCCCTCGACCACCTGACTAAAGGCACCCGGATAAATCTTCACATATAGATCATTGGCTCCTTCAATCGCTTCAGCCGGGAATTGAATCTGTTGAGTCAGTTTTTCATCGAGCCGACCATTCAGGATCTCTTCAAAGCGTTTACCATCAGGCTCCACACGCACGCGCCTCTCCACTGCATCGGCCAGTTCCGATCCAAAAGCCTTTAGGGTTAATGCGTGGCTACCGGGTTTCACTGCCTTTAGTGTAAAATACACGCTGGTTACCTCCTGCGGCCCAATCTCCAGAGTCTTGGTGGGATCATCGAGCAACTCGAACCAGGCCCCTTCCTGCACTTCCAACCGGATTGTTTGGGGTTTATCCAGGTAATTATATACGGCTACAGGCACACTCACCTGATCATTCTGGGTAAGGGCCACCGGAAAATCGATGTCCACGAAGAAATCCTGGAAGACACGAATGCCCTGGGTTGACGAACCCAGTTCGCCGGCCTTGGAAACCGCACTCATGGCCAGGCGCCAGGTGGTGATGGAATCAGCCAAGGGCACCTCCAGTTTTGCACGACCCTGATTATCGGTAATGAGCTGAGGATTCCAGAGCAGCGTTTCAGGAAAATACCGCCTCACACGCGTAGGCGCTTTTAAACCACCTCCACCCACGCCGCCTTCTGCTTTCATAGGCCCATCAGCAGTTGCTACTGCCCCTTCGCCCTCTGCAAGTGCCATCATCGCCCTGGGTGCCGCGAAATTCATGATTCTTCCCCCCATTCCCGCGCCATCCATCGCCATTTCCTCAACCGCAAAATCCATGCCATTATCGACACCCATCATCGCTCTGTCAGCGGCCATCTTCGGACTCAGATTTCCTCCAGAAACAATCATGAGTCCCAAAAATAGCAACACACAGGAAGCCCCACTCAGGCAGGTACGACTTGCCCCCAACCAAACCATACGGCCACCGCTGACTTCGTGCATGGCGCAATTACGGGCAATGGAGATAACTCCGCCAGTGAGTGCCAGTAAACCAAATACAACTAAAGAGGTAATGAGTGCAGTCTTTTCATCAATCACATTTTCCTGACCGCCAATAATGATCGCCACCAGATAGAACGCCCAGGAGAGGTACAGATACGGCACCACCAACATCACTTTGCGCAGTAGGGGCAGAGACCGGGTTGCCTCTGATTTACGCAGCTTGATAACTGAGAGAATCAACAGGACAAAAACCGCGATAAAGGCAAACAAAGCGAACCCCAGAAAGGTAAATCCAATCGCTTCATTGCGGGTG
>CAZAIZ010000401.1:0-2065 GCA_964485275.1 uncultured Pedosphaera sp. | reverse complement strand
ACACGGCCTTTATATCCAATGAACGCTGCGGCTGCATCAAACCCTGCGCCGGTGATATGGCCCACATCCATGCATACCCCAATGCGCCTATCACGGTTTTTTAGCACCTTCCACACTTTTTCGGGCGAACCGTAGGTGGAGTTGATACCATGATTATGGATCGCAAGCTTGATATCATACTCCTTTACCAATTCCTCCAGGACATCCCATTGTGATTGATCACGAGGTTCCACCACAATCACCTTGATATTCATTAGCTTGGCAAATTCGAAGAGCTTGCGGTTCTTTTCCTTCTCCTTATAGGTGCCAGTGACGCCGAATGTATAGCAAGTGAGTCCGTGCTTATCGAGGACGGCCTTCTTGGCCAGGGTCTCTTCCTTGGAACCCATCGGATTGATATGTTTACTGAAGGGCTGAATGTATTTAAGTTTGTGCTTCACTGCAAAGGCGACCATTTGCTCAAAATCCATGTTCCGGCAGGTCCATGTTTGCAACCCAAGCTTGGGTTGATATTTATCCGCAGCCAAGGTGGGAAATCCCAGTACAAGGCTGATGCAGAAAAGAAGATTAATTATACGACGTTTCATTAGGTCAATTGGTTGACAGGATTAAACCCGCCTCGCCGTTCGGGGCAAAGCTAAAAAAGCTATTCGCTACGAAGCGATGACAATAGTTTTCCGCGAAGGGCAATCACGGCAGCCAGCCACGTCCAGAAAAGTCCGCTGACCAGAATCCCGCCGACTGTCCATTTAAGCAAATCCACGGGCAAACCCTGTCCTGGTGCGGTAAGTGAAGGCCACACTGCAATCAGTGCGCTGAGCACGCCTCCGATCAGGCCCAGCATCAATAAACCGCCGTGCTCGGCCAATACCAGCCATTGGAGCGAGCCTTTTCGAAAGCCGATTGCCTGTAATAGTGCCAATTCGCCCCGGCGTTCCATCACGTTGCGCAGCACCACCACGCCCAGGCCTATGCTTCCCAATAGCAGTGCCAACCCGCCCAGTACCTGAAAAATATCCAGGTAGGTGTTTTGTACCCTGCTGAATTCCTCCAATCGGTGGTTGGCACGTGTAAGTTCGAGTCCATAGTCCTCAAGGGCGAAACCCAGTTCTTCCTCCGTTGCCTCTAGGTTGTTGGAATCAATCAGGAATACCCGGTAACCACTTGCAGATGGGAAATGTTTTACAAACTGTTCTTCAGAAATAATCAGATCGCCCTGAAGCATTGAGTTGGCAAGGTAACCGGCAATCCGAATCTTGAAAGTGCCCCCTGTTTCACTCGGATATTCTATTATATCGCCCACTTTTTTCTTGAGCGCCCACATGCCTGTATTCATGTCCACCAGTGCTGGAACTGTTTCCCCGGACGTCTCATTCAAGATTTCCCAACCCTCGCCCTTGGCAAAGGAGAAAGCCTCTTTATTGGCAAGCTGCTTTGGGTTTACTCCCAGAAGTCGGGGTTCACTGGTCTGGTTTAAATTCAAACAACTCGCATCATCCCCCTCACGGAGTCTCATTTGTACGATGCTGCCTGAGGGAATCTTGTTGCCGTCCACAGCCATTTCTTCACGGCCTTTTTTGGTGTTTAGATCGTACAATACCGGCACGTCACTTTGGGCAAAGAAGGCAAATCCGCCAGTACCACTCCACCGTTCGTTTGCGCCTTCCTCTGAGTTCAAACGAAACGCGCCCACGGAAATCAGTAAAAATACACCGCAGGCGAGCAGTCCAATGCAGGCTAGGCTGCGACTACGCCGCCTCGCGCTGCCGCGCCAACCCATTGCACTCAAAGAGGCAAATGTGGTTCCTCCACCATGGGCCATTTTCCCGAGCCAGGCATAGCAAACACAAAGGCAGCCAACGAGAAGCAGCATGCCTGCGCCAAAAAATCCACCTGCTTTCATTTGCCCTTGAGCATCCTTCATCGCGATACCCAGGCCAATAGCAGCTACTGTACAGATCGCTGCTGTGATGAGGGCTTTGTGCCCATTGTGGTCGGTAGGCATCAGGCCGGTTTGGCCTTGGATAAGGGCAATGGCACTGGCCTTGGAAAGATTACGGACCGT
>CAZAIZ010000400.1:0-2078 GCA_964485275.1 uncultured Pedosphaera sp. | reverse complement strand
CACTCATTGGGCCACCCGAGAGAATGATCCCTTTTGGGTTCATGGCTGCAATTTCACCGGCGGGCGTATCATAGGGCAGGATGGTTGAATATACCTTGCATTCACGAATACGCCGCGCAATCACCTGAGTGTATTGCGATCCGAAATCTAGAATGACAATTTGCTCCTGCATTCCGGGGAAAGCGGAGACACTGCCGTTTTCAGCTGCGAAAACCACTAAAAATTTATTCCCAACGAACCGCGGTTGACTTGACTTCTTCATGGACATAGCTTCTTCGCACTCCATGCACGAAGATATTCAAAAGCTTTTGGTTCTACAGGAACGCGACCGGTCCATTGCTAATGCCAAGCAGGAAGTGGCAGGGTTAGAACACCGAAGAACTGAGGTGAACGGACGTTCTGCGAGCGCTGAAGAGGCAAATGCAGCAGCTGAGAAAAAAGCTATGGAACTGGAGGCGAGCAAAAACGCACTGGAAGTGGAGGTTCAGGGTGAGCAGGAAAAGATTCGTACCTACTCCAAGCAACAACTGGAGACCAAGGATAACGGAGAATATAAGGCTTTAGGGCGTCAGCAGGAAACCTGCAAGGAAACCATATCCAATCTTGAGACTGAGGAAATCAATATCCTAGAAGAGATGGATGTCCATGCAGAGTTGTCAAAGGCTGCCAAGGGGGAATTGGAGGAGGCCAATAGGGCAAAAGCCAAGGCGCTTTCTGAAATTGATGAACGCGAAGTCGGCCTAGGCAAAAAACTTGAGGAACTGGACGTGCAACGAGCTGAGGCTGCCGGTAAAATCGATGAGCTTACCCTTTCCCGTTACAACCGTCTCGTCGGACGGAAAGGTACCAATATTGTTGTGGGTATTCAACACGGCGCCTGTGGAGGTTGCCATATGAAACTACCCGAGGCTGAAGTCATTGTAATAAAGGCCGGTTTAAAGGTAAATTATTGTCCCAATTGTAGCCGGATAGTCTACTACACCCGCGATATGGTACTCGAGGCAAACTAGGCCTTTTTTACCTCTTCAAATTTTGGGCCTCCTCTATTATGATATCCTCACCTTGGAAGGGTGGAGGATCGCTTCGGTTGTTTTCAGCCGGGGAGGAAAGTCCGAACACCAAAGGACGCGATGCCACGTAACTCCGGTTTGACCGGGGATATACGCGGGCGGTGGTTTTGAAAGGAACCACCGACGGACAGTGCCACAGAAAATATACCGCCTGAGGCTTGCCTCAGGTAAGGGTGAAAAGGCGGGGTAAGAGCCCACCGCGCCAAGCGCAAGTGAGGCGGCACGGTAAACCCCATCGGGTGCAAGGCCAAATAGGGGGCCAGGAGCGGTCCGCTCCATGATCGGAAACGATCACGGCTCCGGGTAGGGTCGCAACAGATAAATGATCCTCTCCACCGCTTGCGGTGTAGACAAAATTCGGCTTACAACCCTTCCAAGGTTATTTTTTCTTTGTTCCACGCAAATGGATATCAAAGAACTTTTCCATGGCCGGATAGGTCTTTTTTGATGACTTATGGAAGACGCCATGGCCGGCGCCTTCAACGCGTATATATTCCAGATGCTTGGCTCCAGCTTTTTTAAGGGCTGCGTGGAACGTGTCGCCATGTTTGATATTCACTGTTGTATCAGCCGTGCCGTGGACCAGCAGGAATGGGGGCGCATCAGCCGCAACGTAAGTTGATGGGGAGGCTTTCCTGCCGCGTTCCTGCAGGGTATCGGCGGGGCCGGCAAACAGTTCGCCGGGTTGGGTGCGTTGGCCTTTGCGACGGTTGTCGAATAAAAGAAAATTTGTGGGAGTGGCCGAGGCGCACACCGCCTGCACCAGACTGGATTGATCCGGATAAGGGCCATCCCCCTCCAGTTTGGCTTCTGCTTTAACCAGTCCCAACATGCACACCAGATGGGCTCCGGCTGAATTGCCATAGGCCCCAATTCGCTTCGGATTCACATTGTATTTTTTGGCATTGGCCCGTAGCCAGCGTACTGCACATTTCACATCCTCAATACTGGCGGGCATGGGGGCCTCGGCAATTAACCGGTAGTTGACGGTAATACAGACATATCCCT
>CAZAIZ010000399.1:0-2086 GCA_964485275.1 uncultured Pedosphaera sp. | reverse complement strand
AAACCTCAGGTATTGAGGATTCTTTGGGCTATATCGCTGGAGGATTTCCCTGGAATGAGCTCCAGCACCTTAATGACTCCGCCCATTTGAGCAACTGCCTGACGCTCCTCTTCCGGGAGTTCCTCGAGGGCATAATCGCCTCCTTTAATGTAAACGTCGGGTTGAGCTAGTTTGAGAAATTCGGTGGCACGGAGTTCATCGAAGATAATTACTCCATCAACCGATGCGAGAGCAGCAATAATGCTGGCACGGTCGGTTTCAGTATGAATTGGGCGGTTGGGCCCCTTTAATTCACGAATCGACCGGTCACTGTTTATGCCGACAATCAGGGCATCAGCTTCGTTTCGGGCGGCTTGAAGATAACTGACATGGCCGGCATGGAGAATGTCGAAACAACCGTTGGTGGCTGCGAGCTTTTTGCCGTTGTTTCGATGGTTGTCCCGCCAAGTTGCGAGGGTTTGTGCGGTGAAAATCTTATCCTGAAAATTCAACGGCCCAATTCTGCCGTATTCGGCAAGGGCTTGTCAATCGGGCTGATGACCTCTAGATTGGTGCTGTGAACGCGGAGGTCTCGCTGATTCAGATTAGGGGTATTTTACCCGCCCATAGTGGTGCGGCTATTTTTTTGGGTAATGAAGAGAAGGTGTTCATTATTCAAGTGGAGGCAGCTATGGCGCAGGTGATTGGAAATTTCTTGAGTGAAGCACCCAAAGAGCGACCTTTGACTCATGACTTAATGTCTGATGTTTTTAAGGGGTTTGGCATCGAGGTGGAGCGCGTAGTGGTAACTGAGCTTAAGAATTCCACCTATTTCGCACGGATGATCCTCAAAATGGAGAATGAACTCGGCGTTAAAATTGTAGAATTGGATGCTCGACCCAGCGACTGCCTTGCCATCGCAGCTTCCCAGAAAGTCCCCGTCTATGTTACCGATTCTCTTTTCGAGGAGGTAGAGGATATGAGTGAGGTGTTGGAGCAGATTAATAAGAGTCGCGAAGAGGGGGGGGAGCTGACAGATGAATAAGGATATTCCTGAAGGTCCTCTGGTGTTTGTCCATGGTGATGATGAATTCGCCGTTTTACAGCGTGCACGTCAAATATATCAAAAATGGTGCGAGGAGGATGAAGGTGAGGACAATGAGATAGTTGAAGCCCAAGCGGCCACAGCCGGCGAAGCTTCGAAGGCTCTGGGCAGGCTTAATGAAGCCATGGAAACGTTACCGTTTTTTGGTGGAGGCAAAGTCATCTGGTTTAAAGCCTGCAACTATCTGGGGGATGATCGCATTGCTAGGGCGAACGATGTCAGCCAGGCCCTCGCTGATTTGGCGACAAAGCTGAAAATTTTTGATTGGGCAGGGGTGCGGTTGGTGATTAGTTCGTCTAAGGCAGACAAGAGAAAATCCTTTTACAAGAACGCTTCCAAGGCCGGTTATGCCGAGGAGTTCGCTGCACTCAGTCTGGACGACCGTGATTGGCAGGCCAAGGCGGAGCAGTTAATTGGAGCTAGATTGAAGTCGCTCAAGAAAAAAGCTGATTATTCGGCCATTTCCCAAATGGCTCAACTTGTGGGACCTGATGCCAGAGCGGTAGTCTCTGAATGTGACAAACTTGCAGAATATGTGGGTGAAGCCGCGGAGATTACAGTTGATGATGTAAGGTCGATTGTGACCCAAGGCAAGCACGCCAAAGCCTTTGCCTTGGGGGACGCATTGGGCGAGCGTAATTTAGCAAAACTTCTAAAGAGACTGGATGAGGATTTATGGGCGACTAAAACTGACAGAAAAAAGTCGGTTATCGGCCTGGTTGCGGGGTTGGTCAGCAAGGTGCGATCCCTTCTGTTTGCCCGGGAATTACTCGATGCGGGGTGGATTAAGCCAACTCGTGGATTCGCCCTGTTCAAGACACAGCTCGAGAATCTTTCTGTGGAGGCCTTTGCAGAGGATAGACGGATTAGCCCCTTGGGACTGCATCCGTATGTGCTTTTTAGCGCAACCAATCAGGCGCAGAATTACACACGCGAAGAACTGGTGTTGGCTATGGATTTATTGATGCATTGCAACCATAAACTGGTGTCCACTTCTTTGGA
>CAZAIZ010000398.1:0-2093 GCA_964485275.1 uncultured Pedosphaera sp. | reverse complement strand
CCCCATTGCCTGATGGCAATCATGCTGGGCACGATTAACCCATGGTCAGCCAGTGCCTGCTCAACCTCACGCACCTCACCGCCGCGTCCGATAAAGTCGTACACATCATTGACCCAAAGCTCGATGCCGTCGTAGCCGGCTTGTCCGGCCAACTCAATTTTCCTGAGCAGGGGTTGGGGTTTTATTGTGCTGGTGTTCAAGCAAAATTGCATGGGGCGGAGATGTTAGTGTTTAAGGAAAAATGTGCAAACGGATTTGCGTATTGGATAACGGACCTAATCCTACTAGGATGCGGTAATGCCTGATGCGGTAAAGTCAGCGGGCTGGCGGCCTTGGTATCGATTGATCCAGTGGAGTGCGGTTCTGGCAATGTTCCTCCTCTTATTGGCTGGGTTTTTGCTGGGACGATTTCAATCTCCGATGGGTCAATTGGCTTTTTGTGCCTTTGGGATTCTCACTGGGGCAGCTTTTGCGCGAATGGCGCATCCGGTTGACGGGCGCCTGACTAGGCTTGGCTGCGTGGCGTTGGGCTGCGTGGCGGCTTCGCAGGTTTTTTATCAAATGTTGGTGTGGTCGGAAAGCTGGCGCGTTCATCCCTCAGTGCTTGGCTGGCGACTCTGGTGGGCAACAATCGTGGCTGCAGTGGGCCTGGGATGGCTGCAGGTACTGTGGCGGGCCGGGGCACGGTGGGAATGGAAATCAGGTCGTACCACGCTGGGGTTCACGGCCGGCCTGGGATTCCTGTTGCAGGGTTTGGCGTTCAGGTCAAACCCATCGACTACCTTGCCGGGGTGGTGGCACGGGGTGGCTTTGGTGATGGCAATCGGAGCACTGACAGGATCGGCAGTGATTATTGGGCGGTGGATGAAAGGGCGTCCGAAAACTTCTCGACCGCTTCCAAAATGGATGCGCCCGGCCATAATCTCATCAGGATTGGTGGCTCTGAGTGCGGGGAGTTTTTATTTGGGACGGGTGACCATATTGCCTCCCAGCCCCTTTAGGGCAGCTTCTCCTGCATTGAACGCTTTCACGACTCCCCAGTTGAAGCAACGCATTGCCAACGATTTGGGCACGCTGCGGAGATTGGACGAAGGGATAGAACAGTTGAGTAAAGATACCGGGGATTTACACAATGAGATCGGCAAGAAACAACGGGCTGAGGGACGCACGATGTACACCCCCACCGAGAATCGAGAGATTCGACGATTATTTACCGAATACCTTTCCCATCGCGACAGCCTTATTCAGATGGCGGTTTTGTACTCTGGATATGAGCGATTAGAGGACGAAAAACTCCGCGCCCAAGCACATTTATTAGGGTACACTGCGGCGGCGATAGCACTGCGTGCAGGAAGAGAGCTCTCCGACCGTTATCTTAAAAACAGGGTCGCGCGGGCTAAACTGAATGAAGGAGAGCCGGGCTGGCTGGAGCGGGGAATGTTTGATCAGGTTTATTACAGCGTTACTTCTCAGGAACACTTACAAAAGTTTAAGGAACATCGTCAGCTATTGGAGGCAAATCAGGCTCAATGGATTCAAGGCGCGGTTTTCCCTGAGGTCGACATTAAGTGGATGATTAAACGTGTTGATCAGGCTCAGGATTCAGTGAATTCTGAGGACCTTAACTCATTCTTTCGCTTAAGTTCCAACAGAGCGTGGTTTTCGCGGATAGGCCAAACGTTGAAACGAAAGGCTTATCAACCAGTGTACGAGGCACAGGAACTGGTGGCTACCTTTGTTGGAGACACGCGCATCGCAAGGCGCCAACCGTTTATTCCCGTGTCGCTTGTGCAACGCACACTTAAGCAACATGAACTGCAGCCTGGGGACATCATTCTTGAACGCCGTAATTGGTACCTATCCAATGCTTTTCTGCCGGGATTTTGGCCTCATACTGCACTATACATTGGCAAGGAAGAGCAGTTGGAAGCCCTCGAGAAAGGGCTTGTTTCCGATCTGAAGAAATTACCTGAGCGAAAACCCGGTGCGGCATGGGAGGCATATGTTAAGCGCGATCATGGGCATCCCCTGGTGATCCTGGAGGCCGTCAGTGATGGGGTGGTTTTTGCCAGTGCAGAGCACTCGTTGCATGC
>CAZAIZ010000397.1:0-2095 GCA_964485275.1 uncultured Pedosphaera sp. | reverse complement strand
CCAAGGCATCTGGCCGGGTGCGTGCTGAAATTCTGGCGGCTCTGATGACCCGGCCCGACCGTGTGTCGACTTTGCTAACAGCCCTCGAGAAGAATGCGGTGCAAAGATCCGATATTCCCGCTGCTACCCTCAACACCTTGCGCGCCCAGAAGGATAGTGGGACGATTGCGCGCGTAACAAACCTCTTCGGGGCGCCCGAAAAGATAAAAAGCCGCGCCCAAGTGTTGGCTGAATTTCAGCCAGCCTTAAAGCTCAAGGGGGATGCCGTCAGCGGTAAAACCGTTTTCACCCAGCGTTGCGCGTTGTGTCACCGGTCGGTGAAGGAAGGCAATCTTCTGGGGCCGGATTTGGTCACCGTCAAAGCTAATGGCGCGGAAAAACTCCTCATTAGTATTCTTGATCCCAATCGTGAGGTGGCTGCCAATTATATGGCGTATGATGTGGCGCTGAAAAACGGCACCACACACACGGGTTTATTGGGTGATGAAACCACGACCCATATTCGGATTAAGCTTCCCTTGGGCCAGCAGGTCTTGTTGCCCCGCTCTGAAGTCAAAAGTATGAGTAGCGGAGGTAAATCCCTTATGCCAGAAGGCTTGGAGGCCGGGGTGACTCCCCAGCAGATGGCGGATCTTTTGGCGTTTATTACAGGCTTATAAAGTCTACTTCTATCGAGCAAATACCACTTCACATGAACGATCTTCGTGCAGCAACCGTACAGTTTCAGCATATGCCAGGGGATAAGACGGCAAATTTGGAGGTGGTAGGGAGGCTAACTATTGAGGCGGTCAAGCAGGGTGCGGAGCTGGTGGTGTTTCCTGAGATGTGCCTCACCGGCTACTGGCATTTACGAAATCTGCCGCAGAAAGATCTGGAAGCACTGGCTGAGTCAGTCCCAGAAGGGGAATGCACCCAGGCATTATTGGCATTGGCAAAAGAGCATCACGTGTCCGTGGGGGCAGGGTTTATTGAGCGTGGAGAGGATGGCAGGCTCTTTAACAGTTATGTGGTGGCGATGCCAGATGGACGCACGGCATGCCACCGTAAGCTGCATGCTTTTATCAATGAACACATTAGTTGTGGTGATGATTTTACCGTTTTTGAACTCCCTAATGGAACCCGGGCTGGCATCCTGATCTGTTATGACTGTAACCTCGGAGAGAATGTACGGATCAATGCACTGCGTGGAGTGGAGGTTTTGATTGCGCCACACCAGACAGGCGGCTGTGCTACCCCGAGTCCACGTTGTATGGGGCCGATAGACGTGGATCTCTGGGAGAACCGGGAGAAGAATCCAGAAGCCATTGAGACAGAATTTCGTGGGCCCAAGGGCCGCGAGTGGTTGATGAAATGGTTGCCGGCCCGCGCGCATGACAACGGCATTTATTTGATTTTTAGCAACGGAGTAGGGCGTGATGATGATGAGGTGCGTACGGGGAATTCGATGATTCTCGATCCCTACGGGGATGTATTGGCCGAAACCTGGAAAGCCGGTGAAGAGGTGGTAACGGCTGATCTCAAGGCTGAAACGCGGGCGATGTGTACCGGAGTGCGCTGGATTCGGAGTCGCCGCCCGGATCTATACAAAGATGTGGCTATGCCGACCGGACGTGAACAGGATATTCGTACGGTTCGCTTTTCAAACACTGATCCTGATAATTAATTGTACTATGGCCAAGCCTGAACCAGATCCAATTGATCCTGAGCAACTGCCTAAGCTGGCGAAGGATGTGATGAAGGAGGCAAAATTTCCGATGCTCGCCAGTATCGATGGTGACCAACCACGTTTACGACCTGTTTCGCCCGTTAAGACCGATGGCTTTACCGTATATGTAGCCAATCTCAAAGCGTATCATAAGACGCAGGAAATTGCCGCGAACCCGAAGGTGGAACTGTGCTATATGGATAGCAAACATGATCAGGTTCGCATTACCGGTAGGGCTGAAGTGCTCGAAGATGAACCGGAGATTCAGGAAATTTGGGAATCCAACCCGCTGTTAAGCCAGTATCTGGGAACGTCTGACAATCCTGCGCTGATCATCTACAAGATCATTCCGCACCAAGTTCGGTTTATGCGTGAATGGGCGCTGGAATA
>CAZAIZ010000396.1:0-2096 GCA_964485275.1 uncultured Pedosphaera sp. | reverse complement strand
GATCGGATGCTTATTCTGATGCGCGTCTATTTTGAGAAGCCTCGGACGACCACCGGATGGAAGGGCCTGATCATGGATCCGCTCCTGAATGGAACCTGCGATATCCCTGCCGGTTTACGGATTGCCCGCCAATTCCTCGGCGACGTCCTGGATTTGGGTGTTCCAACGGCTACTGAGTTATTGGATCCGATTACGCCGCAATACATTGCCGATTCGCTCTGCTGGGCAGCCATTGGAGCACGGACAGTGGAGAGTCAAACACACCGGCAAATGGCCAGCGGTCTTTCCATGCCTGTGGGCTTCAAGAATTCAACAGCTGGAGACTGTGATGTGGCGGTCAACGCCATCGTGGCCGCTACCGCAGAACAGACTTTTTTGGGAATCACACATGAAGGTCAGGCGAGTGCTGTGACAACCAGTGGTAATCCAGATTGCCAAATTATTCTGCGTGGAGGGAGTGGCGGTCCGAATTATTCAGCCGAACATGTTGCTAGGGCTGTGGGCAATGCCGAGAAATCCGGCGTGAGTCCATCACTCATGATTGACTGCAGTCATGGGAATAGCGGTAAAGACCCAGAGCGTCAGCCGCTCATTTTGGAAGATATTGTAAAGCAGGTTGTCAGCGGCAATGACCATATTCACTCAGTAATGCTTGAAAGCAATCTTAAGGGGGGCAGTCAGAAGGTGTCTGCTGACTTGAATGAGCTAGAGTACGGTGTAAGTATTACTGACGGGTGCCTGGATTGGGCGGCTACGGAAAAGGCGTTACGGGACACTCACGCAGCTCTTGCTTGTCGGGGCGGTAATTAGTCTTTGGTTCTTAAAAGGCTGCATGCCAATCAGGTTTATCCCGCCTTCAATGGCTTGTGTTGCGCACGGCATTTTTTTGAGCACTGCTAGTATCAACAGTGATTTTCATTACACGGTCCTGCCGGACGATTACATTCACCCTGCTATAATTGGTGCCTTGATGGGCTACTTTCATCTTGTCGTAGAGCCAGATGGCATCATTTCCTTGGGCTCGTTTTTCTGAGGGCATGCCAAAGACGTTTGTAAAAATATTGACCGGTTGATTGGCGTAGGCACGATCCAAATCCGCGCGGTGTCCTGTGGCGAAGCTCCAGAATCGTTGTTTGCCTACAGGGAGGGTATTGACACCCGAATCTCCATCAGTTTTTCTGTCGCCTGAATCGGGTGGGGTTTCAGACTTTTTGCCGCCTTCACCATCCGTCCCAGAAAAAGCCTCAGCCCCCTGATCCTTGGAACATCCCAAGAACAACAGGAGGCTGAGAGCAAACAAATATATATCAAGCGATGGCACTACATCCAATCGCTCGAGCAATGGGCAGTATTACTCGTTGGTCGTTCCGCCAGTGCCGTCATCTTCACCTTCAGGGGGGGGGCCAGCAACTTCTTCGGTAGGCGGAGCTTCGGCGGGAGCATCAGCTCCATCGCCGCATGCAACGGCAAGTAGCATTAGTGGTAAGGCAAGGGATAGTATCCAAATGTTTTTCATCGGCAGGAAGTCTATCGTTGGATTGAATTTCGTCAACCCTTTGTGTGAGGGCTAGCCGTGGCTGTGGCCATGGCTGTGTTCTTCCTCAGGTGGATCGACCTCTGTAATTTCAGCGTGCTCGGCCATTAGATCGACAACTTTGTCCATCAATAGACGGTTTTGGATATAGCCAATCTGATTATTCTCAGCGAGTTCTTTGATGTGTGCCTGGGGGTCTTTACCCATCTGCTGGGCCTGCATGGCGACCACGCGCAGGACGTCTTCCTGGCTAACCTCAACCTTTTCCTCTTCAGCAATTCGTTTATGAGCGAACAACCATCTCAGGTTGTCTAAGGCATCAGCATTGGCTTCAGCGGTGATCTGATCCTTGGATTTCTCCACCTCCTCCTCGCTAATGCCTTGCGCTCGTTTTGTGCGCACAATGGACTGCACAGCATGCTGCATCTCTTGTTGTTGAAATGAAGGTGGCACGGCAAAATCAAGTTTGGATGCAAAGGCATCACGAACTTGCTGGCAGACTGCCTTATTTGCTTCGCCTTTTTGGTTGGCTTCCAAGTCTTCTTTTACCCCAGTGCGGAGC
>CAZAIZ010000395.1:0-2111 GCA_964485275.1 uncultured Pedosphaera sp. | reverse complement strand
GCGGCACCGGCCACGGGCGGGGAGGATGGATGGGATGATCGATAATGGGTGGCCTAGGTGCAGGGAGAACCCGGACATCAGAGACAACGATCAAACCGCCGGCTTGAGCCTGAAAAAACGTGGCAAAGGCGGCTAGTAATAAATATAGGGAAGCCCGTCTTGTTTTCATAGTGGGTAGACGTTTAGTCGACCCAAAATACTCCCATTTTTAGGCTCGTCACGCTTTTTGAGATACTTGACCCGATTGAGCTGGTCTCCCACACTCTTGCCCATGCTCAAGCACGCCTTTGCAGTTCTGGTATTATTGACCCTGTCACTTTCAGCCGCCGAATATAAGATTCACACTTGGACCAAGCATCATATCACCCCTCACTTCTGGGCGGAAGGCGGCCACTTTGGTGATTTTAACCATGACGGAAAGGGCGATGTGGTGGTCGGCCCCTATTGGTATGCCGGCCCGGACTTTAAAAAACGCCACGTTATTTATACCGATAAAGTTGCACCAAAGGATTCCTTCGAAGTCACAAAGGACGGAAAAAAGATCCAAGCACCTGGCTATCGAGGTGAGCTTAGTGGCAAAAACGGGTATTCCAATAATTTCCTTACCTACACCTATGACTTTAATAGCGACGGATGGAAAGACGTACTCGTATTCGGGTGGCCCGGCAAGGAAACGATCTGGTACGAAAATCCGAAGAACAAACCGGGCCTCTGGAAGGCTCACGTCATTTTCAAGATCACCGACGGCGAATCACCTGACTTGAAAGATGTCACGGGCGACGGCAAGCCTGAGCTATTGGCCTTCCAGAATGGCCACCTTGGCTACGGTGAGGCCGACTGGTCCAACCCGGCGAAGGAGTGGAAATTTGTGCCTATCTCACCCAAGGGAAAATACCAACGCTACACTCACGGTTATGGTGCGGGCGATGTGAATGGCGACGGTCGGGCTGATATCCTCGAGAAGGACGGCTGGTGGGAGCAACCCAAGAAGGTTGGTGGTGCTCCATGGCGGTTTCATAAAGTTCCCTTCAGCTTACTACGCGGTGGCGCGCAAATGTACGCTTACGATGTCAACGGCGATGGCCGAAACGATATCATCACCAGCTGGGATGGTCACGGCTATGGTCTGGCGTGGTATGAAAATCAAGGCACTGAAAAGGATGGCTCAGTGAAATTTAATGAGCACGTCATTATCAACAGCAAGCCCGAGGACAACCCCTATGGCGTTAAGTTCAGCCAGCTCCACGCGATTGACCTGGCTGATATCAATGGCGATGGCCTGCTCGATATCATCACCGGTAAACGCTTCTGGGCCCACGGCCCCGCAAAGGACGCCGAACCGGGTGCCCCGGCAGTACTTTACTGGTTTGAACTCACCCGCAAGAACGGCAAGGCTCAATACATCCCGCACCAGATTGATGACAATTCCGGTGTAGGCACCCAGGTTGCTGCGGGGGATGTGAATGGCGATGGCCTGCTTGATATTGTGGTGGGCAACAAGAAAGGCGCCTTCGTCCACCTGCATTCTGTTAAAAAAGTGGGCAAAAAATTGTGGCAGGCAGCCCAGCCAAAACGGGTTCATTAAGTACTAAAAGCCACTATTTCAGGCTCAAAGTAACCCTTTTTGCGTCGACACGTCTGAACAATATCAGCAGTATCCACGTCCAAACAAACTCCACTGCCGCCTAAGTCGGCTAGTGATTGTATGTCCACAACCAGCGCACCATTAAAGATTCCCCGCGTCGTACCCCAGCAAAAGCTGCGGCCACCCAAGGAGAATATTCCGCAAACCCGCGAGGAGCGGGAAGTGATCCTGCGTGAAGTGCGCCATTATGTTGCCGAACAAACTCTGGTGCCGCCGGTCCCCCTGGGGGATCTCAAGGTACATGCGGACAAACTCGTGGGGGCCTTGAATACCCAGGCAAGCTACCGCGACTACATCGGAATTCTCATCAACAACGAACTTTGGCGCGAAACGCTTGCCGCAGTCCCATTTGAACGACGCCTACTGATGGTGCCCAAGTGTCTGCGCGTGGAGTCCAAGTGCCCCGCACCCTTTGATGAATTCGGCCTGCTCTGCAAGAGCTGTGGATTATGCAGTATTCAAGATC
>CAZAIZ010000394.1:0-2111 GCA_964485275.1 uncultured Pedosphaera sp. | reverse complement strand
CGCTGGTAATCACGACTATTTTTCACCGCCATATCCAAGGCCTGAGGCATGGTGATGGTATTGGTGCCACTAGCAAAGCGGTTGAGAATTATCTCTGAAGGTGGGATATCCTCCAACTTGCGTTCAGAATAGGGCGTTTTAATATCAGACAACTGTTGCTCGCCTAAAACCTGCTCTTGGCGCTCCTTAAGAATCCCCAGTACTTCCTTGTCCGCATCAGCAAATTGCTCAGCCGGCGTGCTACACCCAAGCCAAAGGACGGCACACACGAACGATCCAGCAAGCTCAAAAGCAAAGCCTCCTAACCTAGGCATTCTAATATTTGTCATAAAATTTGTGTGCACCCCAACAGCCGCTCCAATATAACTACCGTGAGAAGCTAGAACCGACTTCATTGTACCTCCTATGGATAGCAAAACAGGAGCCGAAGTTACATTTTTTTGCTGATCTTCCCCAGTCAAATTAGCAGATTATTAACAATTTGTGACTTTTGTTTGACAAAATACGCGTTAATTCATTTTTATGTCCACCCGCTAGTGTCCCGAGGGGCTGTTTATTGTAAGGAACCATTCGAAAGACTCTTCAAAATGAATACTTAAGGGCTTTTGGACTGTTGGGGCTGAAATTCGGTAAAAAGTAACTTTAAGGCCCTTTGTGCCATAAGATAGGCAATGAAGCGTGCAGTTTTTTAGAATAGAAGAATAATTGTGGTTAAAAGATTTGGAAAATATCTACTCCACGAGTGTGTCGCTCAAGGCGGCATCACTGAGATATGGATGGCAACCGACGAGTATGAAAACGTGGTTGCAGTGCGGAAGCTTCGGGGAAGAGGTCTGAGTGCCAGTGGTCCAAAGCTATTCAAAGCGGGCCTCAAAGTTCACCAAAAGCTTTCACCTCATCCGAACATCATTCGTTTCATTGATCACGGGAAAACCAACGGGACGCCGTTCATGGTACTCCAGTACATCGAAGGAGCTGATCTAAAAGCCGCTTTAACGCGCCGGCACGATATAATCGATAATGTTTCGGACGTATTGGTCCAGATGGCTGATGGCCTCAATTACCTCCACGATCGCGGTTGGATTCATCTGGATTATAAGCCCGAGAACATCATGATTTCACTAAACGGCCACGTCAGCCTGATCGATTTTGATACGGCCCAGAAAATGCCCCGGAAACCCAAGAAATATCCGAAGATATCAGGAACCCCATCCTATATGCCTCCCGAACAACTCAAAGGGGAAGCGTTAGATCAACGCGCCGATATCTATGCCTGGGGATCCACGGCCTATGAACTTCTGACTCACCTGCGGCCTTTTGGGGGGCGTACCCCGGAGGAATCGCGCCGAAACCAGCTGGATGAGAAATACCGTATTAAACCGGTACACCAGCACAATCCGCAGGTGCCAGTTGCTCTTAGCCAACTTATAGGAAATTGCCTGGCCCATCAGCCCGACGCACGTTATCCGAATATGACAGTTTTGAATGCCCGGTTACACAGCATCCTCGGCGTTCAGCATCAGCCAGTTACCGCTCACTCCCTTGCCTTAGCCTCCTGAGCTGGCGGCCCCTCCAGTCAACCCTTGCTTACGTGCCATCTCGGCAAAGGCACCGTCCTTTTTCAACAATTCCTCAAAGCTGCCAGATTCCACCACGCGCCCTTGATCCAACACAATGATCTTGTCCATCTGCCGTAATGTCGACAACCGATGAGCCACACACAACACCGTGCGACCCTGTTCCAAGCGATCAATTGCAGCCTGCACCTCCGCTTCTGCCTTGGAATCTAGGGATGCTGTAGCTTCATCTAAGACTAAAATTGGAGCCTGCCTGACAAAAGCCCGGGCAATCGCAATTCGCTGCCGCTGCCCCCCTGAAAGCCGTGTGCCTTGCTCGCCTAATCGCGTATCATATCCCTCAGGTAACCCTTCAATAAATTCATGGGCATTAGCCGCCTTTGCTGCATCAATAATCTCTTCAGGAGATGCATCCTGTTTCCCACACGCAATATTATCTGCCACTGTTTGGTCAAAGATCACAACTTCCTGGCTCACTAGCGCCATCTGCCTTCGTAAACTTTCAAAACTAACATCCCTTATGTCGGTTCCATC
>CAZAIZ010000393.1:0-2115 GCA_964485275.1 uncultured Pedosphaera sp. | reverse complement strand
TTTAATGGAGTCGAGGGTGCAAGTGATGGTGAATGGGCAAGGGAAGGTTATGAATGGGGCTTTGATCCATAGCTCTGGACATGCCCCAGCTGATCAAAAGGCCATTGATATCGCGTTACGAGATATATCTTTTGAGAAGTCTACCAATGACATGGTGATCGGCGACTTGGTTTTTTATTGGCATACTGACCCAACATCGATCACCAACATAGTTGAGCGATTTCGTTGATTTTTATGTTGCCCACGGAAATTGTATTTGTATTTTTGTTCCTGTTAATGGCTGGCTGGGCCGGCCTGGCTTTTTATACTCGTCAACAGGGTTTTGGTTTAGGTCCGACTTCAAGTGGGGACAAGGTGTTCCGTTGTGTTGAGTGCGATTATGTCTATACTGATGATGAGGACGTGGAACGCTCCCTCTGTCCGGAGTGCGGGAGGATGAATAGACCGGTTCAGTTCTAGGTCAAAGAAGCTTTGACCTCAATCACGTCGTGTGGCTTGCTTTCATGCAACCCGGCCGAGCTTAAGCGAATATAGCGGGCTTTTTCGCGTAACGCATCAAGACTTTTGGCTCCGAGGTATCCCATTCCGCTTTGAATGCCACCGGCCAGTTGTTGTAGTGTTTGATCTACGGATCCGGAAACTTCTTTCAGTGCTTCTACGCCTTCAGCTGTGGCTTTGCGGGTCGTGTCTTTGCTGGAGTGACCGTAGCGTGTGGCACTACCTGCCTTCATGGCAGCCAAGCTGCCCATTCCCCGGTATTGTTTGTAGCGTTTTCCGCTGATCTCGACGATTTCGCCGGGGGATTCTTGGCAGCCGGCAAGCAGACCTCCGCAGACAATACCATTGGCCAGTGTGAGGGCCTTCACGATATCCCCGCTTTTAGTAATGCCGCCATCGGCAAGGATTGTAACGCCCTTTATCTGGGCACCTTTGGACGCGGTGTAAAGAGCTGTCAGCTGGGGAATGCCTACTCCAGCAACGATTCTTGTGGTGCAAATGGATCCAGGACCCTGGCCAACCTTGATGGAATCAGCACCTGCATCAGCCAGAAATTCTACTCCAGCACTGCTGGTAACATTACCGGCAATTATCGGTAAATCCTTGAATGCATCTCGAATGATGCCAATGGTTTCACCAACTCCTATGGCATGCCCATGGGCGGTTGAAACCGCGGCAATGTCCATGCCGCGATCGACCAGTGACCCAACATGATTAATAATACGGTCGTGATCCAGTTTCCCCGATTGAGTTCGTGAGGTAGAGATGGCAGCCCCACAAAGCAGCTGAAAATGCTGGTCTCGAGCCGGTTTGAATTGTGCCTGAGATTCCTGAGTGATGCGTTCAACATCACTCAAAGTAAAAAGACCGTGTAATTTATCTTCTTCATCGACGACCAGCAGCTTGTTGATTCCTGGGTGATCGGTGAAAAAGTCGTCGGCAACCTTGATGGGATCCGGGTCGAGCTCTTTTTGGGTGATAGCGTGAACTTTATCCCTGGCAATGGCCGCTTCAGATACGCGTCTGGCGGCATAGCGGGGCTTGACCACGCTGCCGGGGAGGAGGCCCTTGAGACAACCTTGACCGTCAACAATGGGGAAAGTGCTGAAGGTGTAACGTCTTTCTTCAATAATTTCTATTACATCGCCCACGCTTATATCCGGGGCAATAGTGATAGGTTCCTGAATAAGACCATGGACATGGTTTTTTACGCGACTGACCTCCTTAAGTTGTTGCTTCTCGGTCATGTTGTAATGAATAAGCCCGAGGCCGCCGTTCAGTGCCATGGCAATAGCCATGCGGTGTTCGGTCACAGTGTCCATATCCGCCGAAACAATGGGCAGGTGGAGATCGATCCCTTCAGCCAGAGTTGTGTCCAGTACAGTTTCTCTCGGCAATAAATCTGAATATAAGGTGGCCAGTGTTACATCATCAAAGGTGAGTCCACTGTCGGCGTGTTGCAGAAAGAAGTCATCCGCAGGTAGATAAAATCGGGAATCCGAATTTTTTTGTTCAGCCGCCATGGCCGAACCTGCCAAAGCATCTGAAGATTGGCAAGCGGTAAACCTCAGGTATTGAGGATTCTTTGGGCTATATCGCTGGAGGATTTCCCTGGAA
>CAZAIZ010000392.1:0-2117 GCA_964485275.1 uncultured Pedosphaera sp. | reverse complement strand
GGAATGAGCGCGTATACCTGACCTGTTATACAGGATATGGCACAGGTAGCCGAGGGGGCAGTCCAGCCAGTATAATACGTCACTTGATTTGTGTGGATGCCAAAACAGGTAAACTGGTTTGGCAGAAGGAGCTAAAACCCACTAGTTCAGAAGATGATTACCGGGGCATGGGAGTCCCCGAGCATGGTTATGCAACCAGCACCCCGGCCACTGATGGAAGAGCGATTTATGTATTCCTTGGCAAATCGGGTATGGCGGCTTTTGATCTCAAGGGGAAGAAGCTGTGGCAAAGAAGCGTAGGAACCGACTCCAGCCGCAAACGTTGGGGATCAGCCAGCAGTCCGATCGTTCATGGTGAGCTAGTATACATCAACGCTTTGCAGGAAGGTCACAAGATTTTTGCATTGAATAAATCCGATGGAAAGATTGCGTGGGATTGGGGACCCCGGGCCTATTCTGACTATCAGGATTCCTACGGAACTCCAACTTTGATTAAGGGCAAGGAAAAGACAGAACTCACCTTGGCTGTCCCCGGTGAAATCTGGAGTTTCGACGCCAAGAAAGGGGAGATCATCTGGTACGCCTACACGAATGTTGGAGCCGGGGGAGGAGGAAATGTTTCACCGAGTGCCATAGCTGGTGGCGGAGCAATCTATGCTTTTGGCGGCAGACCTCAATCAGGGGCAGCCATCAAGCTGGGAGGAAATGGTGAAGTGAAAGGATCGGCCCAACTATGGACTTCACGCAATTCGCCTTATGTTGCCTCCCCCGTTTATCATGAAGGACATCTCTACTGGATGGATCGCAGTGGTTATGCCGTGTGCCTGAATGCCAAGACCGGCAAGGAGGCTTACCGGGAACGCCTTAAAAGCTCAGGGCGCACCCCTCAATTTTACGCCTCCCCAGTGGTTGTAGATGGAAAAATCATATCAGTCAGCCGTAATGCGGGTACTTTCGTTTTGGAAGCTAAGCCAAAATTTAAACAGCTCGCCCAGAACGTTTTCACTAATGACAAGAGTGTTTTTAATGGCAGCCCGGCCTTGAGTAGCGGGCGCTTGTTCTTGCGCTCAGACACCCACCTCTACTGCGTCGCAGATAAATAGGCCTAAAATTTAAATTCATTTTACAGCATGGCCGTATGCAGGTGCCGATCCATCCCGTTATACTTCAGTACAAAATTAAGTACAGGGCGTACCCGGTGTCGCACCTAGCTATATACCCGACCAAAACGCACCGCACATCATCAAATCCAGATTGAAGAAAAAGGACCCGACTGCCCTGCACCTTATCTAATAGCCCCTAGGCGTGAAAAGTTGCAAATTAATCTAAAACATATGTAACTAATCGGTGCTTTCGGCCATAATATAGGTCAGCGTCAAACAATCATATCAATTCCTCATGAACACCTCACGTCGCCATTTTCTCAAGACCGCAGCAGCAACTGCCGTGGTTGCACCCAATATTATCTCCAGCCAAGCTTGGGCCAATAAACCGAGCGAAACCATCCAAATTGGCTTTGTTGGGGTGGGTAAACAAAGCGGAGGTCATTTGAACTTTTTTCTGGGACAAAAAGATTGCCGTGTCGTGAGTGTGGCAGAAGTAGCCCAGGTACGCCTCGACAACGCCATGAGCCGGGTAGGCAAAAAATACGGGACCAACCACGATTGCAAGGCCCATGTCGATTTTCGTGAAACACTTTCTGATAAACGCGTGGATGCCGTCCTAATCGGCACCCCCGACCATTGGCATGCCATTCCCTCGATCATGGCCGCTGAAGCCAAAAAAGATGTGTACTGCGAAAAACCGCTTACCGTTACCATTCGCGCTGCACTGGAGACCCTGAAGGCTGCCCGGAAAAATGACATTGTTTATCAAGTGGGAAGCCAACAACGCACTGAATTTGGCGGTCACTTTCGCAAAGCGGTTGAATGCATTCGTAACGGGCGTGTTGGCAAGGTGGCCAAAATTAAAATTGGTGTGGGAGCTCCTGGTGTTCCCTGTGATTTACCCGCAGAAAAAAAACCTGAGGGGATTGACTGGGACATGTGGCAGGGCGCCGCACCCAATAGAGCCTTTAATTCTGTATTATGTCCTACCAACGTTCATGGGCACTTCCC
>CAZAIZ010000391.1:0-2117 GCA_964485275.1 uncultured Pedosphaera sp. | reverse complement strand
ATTGGCGTATCTATTGAGAGAAGTGATTAATTCCCGCACCAACAGGCTTAAGGTGAATCGCGGTCTACATGTACTGGTGGCGGTGATGTTGGCCCTATCTGGTGCCACATCGAATACTTTTGGTGCTCTGGTCAGGGAAGAGGCAGTTCAGGCAAAATTGTCGTTGGCGGCAAAGTGCATTAAGGGAAAGGTGCATCGTCCATTTTCCATGGATAAATCGGCCAAGGCCTCAATCCTGTTCTTTATTACCCACGATTGTCCAATCGCCAACAAGTACTCCAGGGAAATCCAGCGCATTATGGCTGAGTATGAAACCCGTAAAATGAAGTCATTTCTGGTGTATGTGGATCCTGAAATGAATCATAACGATGTGGTAAAACACATGAAGGACTTTGGGTATGGCAGCCAGACTGCCTTTCTTGATTTACGGCATGAGTTGGTAAGGGCAACTGGGGCGAAAGTGACTCCCGAAGCTGTTGTGGTTACCGGGCGTGGCGTGATTGCCTATAGAGGGCGTATTGATAATTTATATGAAGATTTAGGTCTTGGTCGCAAACAGGTCACGAAACGGGAGTTGCGTGAGGCACTCGATGCGATCGCCACGGGGCAAAAAGTGCCAATCTCAAGAACAACGGCAGTGGGCTGTTTTATCCCTGTCTTGAAATAAAATCTAAAGAACATTCTATGATGCAAAAACTAAACCTGGATTTACATCCGCATGTAGTGCTTGCGCTGTTTGCCTTTTCTATTGTGGCAAATAATATTGGTGCGGCTGTGCAAGAAAAGAGTGATGTGAATTTCTCTGAACATATTGCCCCGATTATTTTCCAGAATTGTACTGCCTGTCACAGGCCGGGCGAAGGGGCTCCTTTTGAGTTCATGAACTACGCTGGCATTCAAAAGCGGGGACGGTTAATTGCAAAGGTTACCGGAAGCAGGTTTATGCCGCCTTGGCATGCGGAATCCACGGATTATAAATTTCAGGGCTCACGTCGGCTGACGGAAAAACAAATAGCCACAATTGAGGAATGGGTGGAAACCGGTATGACTGAAGGGGATCCCAAAAAGCTGCCCGAACTACCCAAGTACACCTCAGGTTGGCGATTAGGGAAGCCGGATTTGGTGGTTAAAATGAAAGAGCCATATCCGGTGCCAGCAGAAGGGCGGGATATCTATCGGAGCTTTGTGATACCTTTGGATATCAAAGAAACCAAATGGGTAAAGGCTGTTGCCTTTAAGCCGGGGTCGCCCTCAGTGGTGCACCATGCACTTTTTCGTTATGACACAACGGGTAACGCTCGTCGGTTGGATGCCAGATCCAAGACACCGGGATTTACAGGGATGGGTCGTGGCGGACGGAGTTTGCAGAGCCTTGGAGGCTGGGCCGTCGGTGGTCAGGCAAAATTCCTCCCCGAAGGCTTGGCGTTTCGGTTGCCTAGGGGTTCTGATCTGGTGTTGGACATGCATTTCCATCTGTCGGGCAAACCCGAAAAGGAAATCTCAACGGTTGGGTTGTATTTTTCGGATGAGCCACCTACGAGCACATTTACTGGGATACAAATGCCGCCGGTTTTTGGGGCTTTGTCACGGGTGGACATTCCCGCTGGAGAGAAAAACTATGCGGTTGAGGATTCGTTTGAATTACCAATTGATGTGGAAGCTTTTGCGGTTAGCTCCCACGCACATTACCTTGGTAAGCAGCTGAAAATGACGGCTACGCTTCCTAATGGCCAAACCAAGGAGCTTTTTTGGATCAAGAATTGGGATTTTTCATGGCAGGAACAGTACAACTATGAAGATTTTGTTTCTCTACCGAAGGGAACACGATTGGATGCTAAGGTCATATGGGACAATTCTGCCGAGAACCCAAACAATCCGTCCAACCCACCACGCAGGGTTCGTTGGGGACTTGAGTCCACTGATGAAATGGGAAGCATGACACTTCTGGTGAAGCCAAAGAAAACCCGTGAATTGGGACTTTTGAGAGCTGAATTGCAGCAGCATGCCCGTGAACATTCGGCAGCAAGATCCGTTCGGGAAAATCGAGGGTTGGGTGAGCGCTTGATAGAAGCGGCAATGCGCGGTGATCGTGATGGGAATGGGACCATCAGTAATGC
>CAZAIZ010000390.1:0-2123 GCA_964485275.1 uncultured Pedosphaera sp. | reverse complement strand
CTGGCCAATGCCGGAAAACATATCCTGCTGGAAAAACCTGGAGCAGCCAATGCGGCAGACGCCCAACGCATGGCTGAAGCCGTCCGAGCCAACCAGGTATCCTTCCAGAACGGCTTCATCTGGCGTTATGACGAACTGGCCAATCGCCTCCGTGAAATGGTGGCTGATGGCCGATTTGGAAAACTTATCAGCGTGGAAATGACATGGGCCACGAGCAATGTCGACCGGAGAGGACCAGATCATTATCTTTTTGATGAGGAAAAAAGTGGTGGAGGGTTTTTCAACTGGCTGGCCTGTCATCATCTGGATTTACTCACCTATGTCACCGGTGAATCAGTAGCCGCAGTGAGTGCTCGGGTTGGAAATTATGGAGAAACCGTTTCAGCCGTTGAGGATGGAGGCAGTGCCATTCTGGACCTATCGGGAGGAGGGTTGGCTACCTTTACCGGGGGGTATTGGCATCCACGCTGGATGAATGATATCCGATGGACAATCCGGGGCACTGAGCGCTGGGTTCACTGGGACCCGGGCCGACCTAACACCGGAGGCGTACTGGAAATTCACGGCCCTCAGCCGCAATTCATGGCCATGGAGGAAACCTTTGAACTTCCAATCGACGATACAACCGGCTACGGAGGCAAGGCCATGGTGGCTCTACTACACGACTGGATCCGTGCTATCGGTGAAGGCGGTGATTGCCGCAACACTCCTGAGAGCACCGTAACGGTGCTCGAGACAATCGACAAAATTTATGAGTCGTCTAAGAACGGTCTCCGGGTAGAGAATTAATTCACCTGTTTTTTAAGCCCGGAACGAATCACATCATGATGCCGGGACATGTAGTAAAAGCTCTGTTTACTACTGCGCTCCCCCAGACAAAATTGAAATTCAATTCGGTAGCCGCCCTTTGGCCAGTCTGGCCCCTCCAAGGCGAGTGCATGAACAACGGTGCTGATACTCTGGCCGGGCTTGAGTGTGACCGGTTCAGTTGGCCGTAATAACCCTACGGAACCGGGCATGGAGTAGGATTTACTCTGGCACAAAACCACAAGGCTTTCCTTCCATAAAATACGTTTACCCTGCCGCCTCAGTGCTTCAATAACCAATGGCTTATCTGTTGGATTGCTTATAGAGATCTTATATTCCCCATCTCCATCAGGATTAGTCCATTTAATCTCCTTTGCAGGCGGTACTTTTTCAACGGAAAAGGCTACCCCTCCACCGACAAGCAAGGCTGGCCTGCCTGTAACACTACAGAAATGCTTGGCATCAACTTTTTGCGTCTTGGGCCAAGCTCGGCCTTTTTGCACCGCCCAAGGTGAAATCAACTTGCCATCCATATTCTTCCAACCCAGAGGCAATTCACAGGCAAGCCGGATTAATTCTAGTTTCTTTTCGTCGGCCTCTTCCAATGCTTCAACCCGAAGGCCTCCACGCACGTTAGACAGGGCAACGACAATCTTACCTTTAGGATAAACCGGCTTTTGCTGCTGCCGTGCCGAATGATTTGCGGTGAGATTATTGGCCGCCTTTAAATTTCCCCGCAAAACACCCTCTATTTTCATGGTAAGGGTATGGTTGTAGATCGGAGGAAATGATCGGGCTGTAGGCCCTTGTTTGATTTCCGTAATCGTGGCAATGGCAACCATCTGTTTCTCCCCCCACTGAACCGGTTGTGGTTTGGCATTCTGACCAGGGAAACGGCCGGGCAGACGTCCCGGCAAGGGCCTTCTTCCTGGAACCGGACGTGGGACTGGCTGAACCGCTGGACGCAGCTCAGGCTTAACCTGTACTTTTGGCGGATCCGTAGCCAGAACAGTGAAAGTCAGAGAAACAGCAAAAGCTAATTGAAACATATATTTTGTTCTCATATGATTTTTTACTTCTTCTATCAGACGATTTCAAATGGTCAACCCTTCCCAATGTCATTTTGCAGGCACTACTTCAAAAATTTAAATCCTTTGCTGGCGGGGGGCTGAAAGAATACTCTCTTCGCCCCACATGAAGGCACTACTGTTAGAGGAATATAGAAAGCTGACTATCACCGACATGCCTCAACCAAAAGTAGGCGATCATGACGTATTGGTGCAAATCAAAGCCTGCGGCATTTGCGGGAGCGACAT
>CAZAIZ010000389.1:0-2126 GCA_964485275.1 uncultured Pedosphaera sp. | reverse complement strand
ACACCGTAACTTTCATTTCACTCAACAATAAGGCCAAGAGCTACACCGTACGTGTACGACTCTCCCGATAACTTAGGAAACCCTTATGAAAAAATTCGCTTTTTCGCTCATACCGTTAATCCTGATCGGTTGCGCAACCCCTCCCGAACAACCCACGGTACATCAGATCAATGGCATACCGGTATATCAAAAGAGTGAGACGGCAAAATCGGGTAGGGCCTATACTTACACCGAATCCCCCGCCGCCCCACTGGATGTCCTCTTCACCGCCGAGCAGGCCAAGGCTATTCTCGATGAATTTAAAGTAACTTATGCCAAGCTCGGTGCCCCAAAGATTGATGTGCGAGTAAACCTTCCACAGGGATCTGTACAGGTTCCCCAAGTACCCATCGTAACTGGCAGTGGTATTCCGGCGATTGATCCAGCTACAGGACTCCCCATGCCTGCTGCCGGCGGTGCTGTAGCGGGAGGCGCAATCCCTGCTCCCACGCGCATATTTGATACCGATGAACTTGCCACCCAGCAAACCAAGCGGGAGGTCGAACGCCTCTTTGGGCGGCCCTTGCGAATGGCTGGCGTTAAACTGGTAGACGCAGACCAGACAAATTTGCCCGAGGTTTCCTTTGAAGTACTCCTCAGCGAACGAAATTTGGATGTCATTGGCATTAGGGGAAATACCACACATACCGTGCCTGACATACAGGTCACCGCCATTCGAGTCGCCGATGCCGGCATTATCGGCCAAGCCACTGTACTGGACCTTTTCCCTCAGCGCGCTTCTGCCGCCCGCATGTTAAAGCGCTATGATATCCGCCAGCTGACTGAAGCCACTGCACTCGCGTTGATGAAAGACATGAGTGCCACCACTCAATAGTCACTTCACGCCCACATTAATTGTCATCGCACTCCCAAGGATGCGATGAATGGCCACCTCCCTGCACCCAATATCACGCATTGCTTTGGCCACGCCATCTTGTGCAGGATAATGCTCCAGTGATTCATGAATGTAGGCGTAAGCCGGAGCATCGGAGCAAAAGATTCTACCGAAAACCGGTACCAACCACTTTAGATAGGTGAAATAAAACCATCGCCACGGACCGAAGGTGGGTTTACCAAAATCCAACACCAACATTTTGCCTCCCGGCTTGGTTAGGCGATGCATCTCCTGCACCCCACCTTCAAAGTCAGAAAGGTTACGCAATCCATAGGCCATGGTGACGATGTCAAAATGATTGTTGGACAATTTGGTGTTGAGCGCATCCCCACGTTGAAAACTCACTTTTGATGAAGAATTTCTTTCTGAGGCACACTCAAGCATAGACTGACTGAAGTCCAAACCCCTGACCTCCACTCCATGCGCTGCCAACTCAAAGGCCACGTCGCCGGTGCCACAGCAGAGATCCAAGGCACGTTGCCCGGTCGTGGGTTGAGCAAGCGACACGAGGCACCGTTTCCAGTGCCGATGAAGCCAAAAACTCTGCAGATCATTAATTAGATCATATCGTGGAGCAATGACATCAAAGAGCTCCTGCACCCTTTCTGCTCGGGTCTCATCACTGGAAAAATAGCCCTCGGCCATGGGTTCACAGTATATCAGGAATACCCCTGTAACACCGTGCTAAAAAAAAATTCAAATAAATCTACCAGGAAGAGCGTCAGTGAAAAAGGGTTGCCAAAAGCCTATTCGGCCCCTAAACCCCGCCAATCACGCATGGGCAAAACACTGGTCATCGCTGAGAAACCGTCGGTCGCCACCGATATCGCGAAGGTGCTTAAGGCCCCACGCGATAAGAGCAAGGACTTCTTCGAGAACGACGAATATGTGATTTCCTCCGCCGTCGGACATCTCCTTGAACTGGCTGTTCCTGAGAAACATGACATTAAGCGCGGGAAATGGTCTTTCGATAAGCTGCCGCACCTGCCCCCCCAGTTTACCCTGAAGCCCATCGCCAAGAGTGAGTCGCGGCTGAAAGTTCTCAAGCGACTGATGAAACGCAAGGATGTCGATACCCTCGTTAATGCCTGTGATGCCGGCCGTGAAGGGGAGCTTATTTATCGGTATATCATCCAGCACACCAAGGCCAAGCAGCCCTCCAAACGACTATGGCTGCAGTCCATGACGCCTG
>CAZAIZ010000388.1:0-2137 GCA_964485275.1 uncultured Pedosphaera sp. | reverse complement strand
GGTACACTCATCTGCATTCGATGAGCCATCTCATAAGCAGCAATTCGAGTATCTATTTCAGGGTTCCCGGTTTGAGAGCGGCGAAGCTGATTGAGTTGTGATAGTGAATCCAATAGTTTCCGCCGGCCTTCATCATTGTCATCTGTCGGATCCTTCAAATAAAGCACGGGGTCACCGGCAGAGCGAAACTTCACTCCCTGATGATTGGAGGGAAGAAAACCACTTCCCCAGAGGCGTGCATAAATTGGCTGTGCCTGAGGGTCGGTGTTTTTGCTGAGCAAAACAACGTAAGCAGGCAAATCCTTGTTTGAGCTGCCCAATCCGTAACTGGCCCACGCACCCGCACTCGGTCGACCTGGTTGCTGGTGGCCGGTCTGGAAAAACGTAATTGCCGGGTCATGGTTGATGGCCTCGGTGTGCATGGAGCGGATAAGGCACATCTCATCAGCAATTTTCGCGTGCCAAGGCAAAAGATCACTGATCTGGGTCCCACACTGGCCATGAGCCCTGAAAGGGGAAAACGACTTGGCTACCGGAAAGTTTTTCTGTCGGGAAGTCATGCCCGTCAACCGCTGCCCGCGACGGATGGAATCAGGAAGATCTTTCCCGTTAAGCTTTTCCAGTGATGGCTTGTGGTCAAACAAATCCACCTGTGAAGGAGCCCCGCTTTGGAACATATAAATGACTCGTTTGGCTTTTGGGGCAAAATGAGGGACACCCGGTTGGCCTGAAAGAAGATCCGGAAGTTTAGGTTTGGCGAACAGGTTCTCGTTGAGCAACGAAGCCAGGGCTGCCCCTCCAATCCCCGTGGCAGTGCGCCCGAAAAAGTGACGACGATTGATTTCGAGTGGATTCATGTCAATTTTTCGTGATCGTTTCGCTCAGGTTCAGTAATACACGCGCCACTGTAGTCCAAGCTGCCAGCTCTGGTTTCGGCAGATTTGCATTTTGATTTGAATCTCCAACAGAAAGCACCGCTTGGGCGGATTTTCTATCCCTAGTGTATAAATCGAACCGCTCCTGAAACAACGCTTGAAGCACTGCCTTCTCTTCTTGGTTTGGCAGACGTGAAGTGACTAGGCGGAATCCGTGTTGCATGCGTTGCTCAGCATTTTTTGAGGCAGACATCATCCGTTGAGCAAGATGGCGTGCGGCCTCAACAAATTGCGGGTCGTGCAGCATTACGAAGGCCTGCAAAGGTGTATTCGTGCTTGATCGACGAACCAAACAAAATTCGCGTTCAGGTGCGTCAAAGGTCGCCATAGAAGGGGGAGGCACGGTCCGCTTCCAGTAGGTATACAGGCTCCGGCGGTAAAGTTTGTCTCCTGAATCCTGTTTGTAGGTTCGTGAATAACCTGGACGATTATTCAGTTCCAACCAAAGCCCTTTGGGATGATATGGATAAACGCTTGGCCCTCCGATGCCATCAACCAGCAAACCACTAGCAGCCAAAGCATTATCTCTAACAACCTCTGCATCCAGCCGATGACGAGACCCTCGAGCAAGAAGACGATTCTCATAATCTTGAACCAATTGACTGGGGGATGTTTTCGAACTTTGACGATAGGTAGAACTCATCACAATCAGTTTTAATAGAGCCTTGGTATCCCAACCGTTCTCAGTGAAATACACCGCCAGCCAATCGAGCAATTCTGGATGACTTGGCCAATCACCCTGAACCCCAAACTCTTCAGTGGTTTTTACTATCCCTACTCCAAACAAACGATGCCAGTGACGGTTGACCGCTACGCGAGCTGTGAGTGGATGTTTGCCATCAACCAACCAGCGCGCGAGTTTCAGGCGGTTTGAAGATCCATTTTTCTTGAGTACAGGCAAAAATGCAGGTGTATCTGCGGTAACTTCTTCCCGTTTTTGATCATACTGACCGCGATAAAGAATATGGGTTGCACGCGGTTTGGGCATGTCCTGCATGATCATCGTTGTCGCACCCTGGCCCTGCAGGCGTTTTACCTCAGCTGACAGTGAATCAACCTCAGACTGCAGCATCCGCAACTTGGGTGGTGCAGCACTCTTGAGAAAATGAGAACGCAGGCGTTGTTTCTGCTGGGGAGTCCGTTTTGTCACTGGCAGGCCGGCAATCTGCGGGATGCTCTCGGCCGATGTTAACTGGGGATCA
>CAZAIZ010000387.1:0-2160 GCA_964485275.1 uncultured Pedosphaera sp. | reverse complement strand
TGGTTGCCGGCGCAACCCTTGCCCTTGCGGGAATTGGATTTTGGTTCTGGCTTCCATTCAATGGACTAAATGCCGCCCGCAAATTCATCCCGTGGAAATTTGCCGGGGTGGCCCATACCACTCCTGCAAAACTTAACACGTGGCTAAAGGATTCCAACCGCACCGCTCCTCACCTTTGGGATATTCGCCGCAAAGATGAATTTGATGTAAGCCATCTGCCGGGCGCACAGCATGTTCCTCCAGAGACTTCTGATAGTGAGCTGAAAGAATTACTAAAGGAGACGGAGCAGCCCATCGTGGTCTACTGTGCAGTGGGATACCGCAGCGCAAAGATGGCCCAAAGGGTGATCGCTTTGGGTCATACCAATGTATTCAACCTCGAGGGAGCCATCTTTGCCTGGGCAACCGAGGGCAACGCACTGGAAGGCTCAAACAAAGTACACCCCTTCAACACGATGGGCCGCCAAATGTTGCGCGATGATCTGGAGGCAGACTAAAGAATCCACCACCATGTGAGAAGCGGTCCTACCACCAGTGCCGGCAGATAATTTGCCAAGGGTACTTTCTGCACCTCCAAAATCACCAACATAATGGTGAGCACCAACAATCCTCCCACCAGATTAAAGTTTGCCAAAAGCATCGGCTCATTTTTCATGAATTCCAGATGCGATGCCAATAAGGTCACCGTTCCCTGATAAGCCAGTAGCGGCACCGCTGAAAGCATCACTCCCGCACCAAAACGCGGGGCGAAACACATGGTGGCGATGCCATCCATTATGGATTTCACAATCAGGATAGTGGGCACATTGCCCATCCCATCCTCCACGCAACCCAAAATCGACATCGGCCCCACCGTGAAGAGCACCGTACAGGTAACAAATCCATCGCTAAACTTGTTGCCATCCTCCTCATCAGATTTGGTGAGCCGTTTTTTGGCCTCCTGACCCAGTTTATCCAGCCACTGCTGCAGTTTTAGCCAGGTCCCAAAGAGGTTTCCAAAGGAAATGGCCAGTAAAGTAATAAGCCCCAAAAGCAAAAACTTCCAAACAACCCCTTCAGCTCCTTTCCATCCACCATAAAGCCCATTGGCGATCATATATCCCCCGGCCAATACTGTTAGACCCGCAAGATATTTGCGCACCCGTCGCTGTGTTTCATCAGGCAACTGCCGACTCAAGATCAGCCCAACAGTCCCGCCCACAAGAATGCAGAAGACGTTAAAAAAGGTGCCGAGTGGCAGCCACCCGATTTTGAACCACTCGCTCATGCACGCAATTGATCCGCCACCGCTTCGCCCAAAAGGATCGGTTCGCGCAAGTCACCCGTTTGCTCAGTACGTTGCACTGTATCATTCAGAAAAGAAACAGCCTGCATTCGAATCTTGGAATCCTCCACCACTGCATGCGCTCCCACCGGTGATTGGCAACCCCCTCCCATCGCCTTCAGGAAAGACCGCTCAGCGGTCACACTAGCCATGGTATTGAAATGATTCAAACGCCCGACGATTTTTTCAATGCGACCATCCTCCTCGCGAATCTCCAGACCAATCGCCCCCTGCCCCACGCAGGGCAGCATGGTGTCTGTATCCAGAGTTGCAGCACGCAATCCATCAGGAACAGCATCACCTTCCAAGAAACCTTCACCGGAAATGCCAAAGTTCAATCGATTGAGTCCTGCAGCCGCGAGAATGGTTCCATCCATTTGGTCATCATCTGCCAATTTTTCCAGTCGCGTCGGAACATTACCGCGAATCTCTGCCAGCTGAAGATCCGGTCTGGCAGCACTCAGCTGCGCCTGACGACGTGTGCTGCTGGTGGCAACCATTCCTCCTTCTTTTAGCTGTGAAATTGGCCCGAGAAACCCCGCCTCATCCTTGTAAATCAACACATCGCGGACATCTTCACGCTTGGTCACTGCACCGAGCTTCAGGCCCGCAGGTAGTTCTGTGGGAAGATCCTTGAGACTGTGTACGGCCAGATCAGCCTTTTGGCGCACCAAAGCCACCTCCAGCTCCTTGGTAAAGAGTCCCTTGGGAAGAGAATCGCCGGCCTGCGAAAGCGAAGCGGTCTGGAATTTGTCACCGGTGGTTTTAATTATCTTAACCTCAAAGGCCAACCTTGGGAAAACCTCGCGACAGGCATCAAAAATGAGATTCGCCTG
>CAZAIZ010000386.1:0-2161 GCA_964485275.1 uncultured Pedosphaera sp. | reverse complement strand
CGGCGCGCCAGAAAAACCGTTTGGAAGGACTGAAAAAGATCGAGGACGCCTTCGCACGCGGTCGGCGCACGGACCTGGATAAAAAGAAGACGCTGCACAACGTTACGATTCAAAGGGCGCTGGATATGATGAATTCCAAGCAACTGGGCGTCTTTGACGTGAGCAAGGCCCCGGCGCAGACGCGTAAGGCGTTTGGCGACACGGATTTTGGGCGTGGTTGTCTCGCGGCGGTTCAGTTGGTCGGTGCTGGTGTTCGTTGCGTGGAGGTGACTCTGGGCGGGTGGGATACCCACATTAACAACCACGAAGGCCAAGCCACGAAAAATGCCATTCTTGATCCTGCCTTTGCCGCGCTCATCCGTGAGTTGCGCGTGCGCAAGCTGCTCGATGAGACCATCGTAATTTGTGCCGGCGAATTCGGACGCACGCCGAAGATTAACGGCCTGGGAGGGCGTGACCACTGGCCAAAGGGTTTCTCTGTGGCACTGGCGGGAGGTGGATTCAGGGGCGGTCACGTCCATGGCGCTACTGATCCAGAAGGCGTGAAAGAGGAACCCAAAGACCCCGTCAAGGTTGCTGATCTTCACGCTACGGTTATGCATCTACTCGGTATCGATCACAAAAAGAAGTATAAGAACCTCCCTTTCGACCGCTTCGGGACACTCAGCGAAGGGGATGTAATTAAAGGTTTGTTAAAGAATACATAGTGTATGCAGCTTGGATCATCACGACCAATAAATCTCCATTAGAAGCGCTCAATAGTTTATTGAAGGACGATGAGAAGATACTGTTTCAGAATATTTTCATGCACTGTATTATTCGTGTCTGGCATATTCTGCGAGGTTATCGCTGCGGTAGATATCAGTTCAGTTAAGCCTGATTTGACTCTTCCATCCTTGACTAAAGGGATGCCGACTCCGGGTAAGCGTGTGAAGCAGACGCATCCGGACTGGAAAGATACGGAGGTTTATCACGTGATTTATCTGCCGAAAGATTGGCAGCCTAATAAGCGGTATCCGGTGATTGTGGAGTATGCGGGCAATGGGCCATTCAAAAACAAGTTTGGTGATATCAGTGCAGGCCATCCAGAGGGCAGCAAAATAGGATATGGTATTTCCGCTGGGGAGGGTTTCATCTGGATTTGCATCCCTTACCTGAACAACGCTGGAAATAAAAATGTGACGAAATGGTGGGGGGATCGCCCCAAATATGATCCCACGCCTACGCTGGATTATTGCAAGAAAGTGGTTCCTTGGGTTTGTGTAAACTATGGAGGTGATTCTAAAAGCGTGATGCTTTGCGGTTTTTCACGTGGGGCGATCGCCTGTAATTATATTGGGTTGCACGATGATGGGATTGCCAAGCTGTGGAGAGCTTTCATTCCTTACAGTCACTATGATGGGGTCAAACGGTGGCCTTATCCGGGGTCTGACAAGGAATCTGCATTGAGCCGTTTGCAACGACTAAAAGGGAGGCCTCAATTCATCTGTCATGAAGGTAAGGGGGTGAGTGAAACTCAAAAATTCCTGAATAATACCGGAATTGAAGGGGAATTCATTTTTCAAGCAACGGGTTTTCGAAACCATAACGATGGGTGGCTGTTAAGACCCAGTCCGGCCCGGACAGCGATGCGGCAATGGCTCGCCAAATCCTTGAAAAACTAAGTTTCAGGTAGCATTTAATTCGCTGGAGGCGTATTACTGGACCATGAAATCCACACTTCATTTTCCTTTCCGTGCTGCATTGACCCTATTGGTGATGTTCTATCTTTCACTCAATGTTGTTGGTGCTTCAGGCGGTCCGCGCAAAGCCTCCTTGGTTGGGGCTTGGAAAACGAAACAGAAAGGACCCCAGGGTGAATATGAAATAACCTGGACCTTCGGGAAAGGGGGCAAGGGAAGCATGATGGCGGTTTTTTACAATATGAACTTTACCTGGGAGACAAGCGCGGGAAATAAACTGGTGATGGTAATGGAGGGCCCAGGCGGGCGTGGGCCGAAACAAAAGAGAGCTTTGATCTATAATGTGTCCGGTGGAACATTAACGCTGACCCCTGATGGAGAGGAAGGGGAAAAGCTTGTTCTTAAACGGGGGAACGCCGCAAAAGCTTCGTCAAAACATCCTGCGCATATTGCCCATGCCTGGAAGTCAGAGCCTTTTA
>CAZAIZ010000385.1:0-2166 GCA_964485275.1 uncultured Pedosphaera sp. | reverse complement strand
TAAGAACCTCCCTTTCCTGTTTACGTACATGCCGTGCTCGATCCGCATCAGTTCGTAATCCACAAGGTGCATCAGGGTATTCGAGAGCCTTCTCCACGCCCAATGTGATAGGGCGCGTGGTGAATAAACGCGACTGAACACGAATAGCCTCGGCAAAAGGCTCCCGGTCACCCTCAATGGCCGCTTGCATAATCCCCAGCAACGCCCCCCAGTCCACCAACCCACTGCGTGAAAGTTGAGCAGGGAACGCATCACGAAGACGCACATCATTTGCCCCTACCAAAACATAACCCACATCATCCATCCCACGACGTCCTGCACGTCCAAACATTTGCAGTATTTCATCACCCCCAATGGGATACTCCACTCCTGCCCGCTTGTAAGAGTCAGCGGTCAAGACGCAACTGCGCAGGGAAAAATTAATACCCGCAGCCAAACCCATGGTCGCGACCACCGCACGCAATTGACCGGCCTTCGCCAAAGGCTCAATCACCCCGGCACGAGCAGCATAACTTAATCCACTATGATGATAGGCCACGCGATTCTGTAACATACGCGCCACCTGATCGCCCACCAACCGCTTCTGTTCATCGGTTAGCACCAAGGGATCCTGATTTGGCAGCTGTAATGAAAGCTGGCGTGCCAATTTTTCGGCGTTGGAACGGCGTGGGGCAAAAAGCAACACCGGTCCCAAATCCTCTGCCAGAGCCGTTGCAACAAACTTGGGCCAATAACCCTTGATCTCTCGAGGTAACCGGATGCGATGAGTGTTGGGATAAGCTTCCTCTAGAGGTACAGGCCTAATATCGTGCCGAACCAATACTACATCACGACCGAGCCGCTGCAGCCATTTCACCACCTGATCAGGATTAGCAACACTCCCACTCAAGAGGAGCAACTGGGTGTGAGGCGGTGCCAAAGCCAAAGCCAATTCATAATTCAGACCACGATCCAGATCCCCAATCATCTGGTATTCATCTATCACCAATAAATCCGGCCCCTTACCGTGAACCAACCGGCTTTTTTGAGTTTCCAATGTAGCTGCGAGAATTGGAGCATCGAGATTCTCGGCCAAATCACCCGTAGCAATCCCCACCGGCCAATTGCGAGACCGCCATTCAGCCAGCTTATCATTAGCCAATGCGCGGGTGGGTACGGTATAAACCGCTTTGCCTCTGGGTTTACCCATATTGGCCCATAGCTCGAAAATAAGGGTTTTACCAGCGCCGGTTGGTGCATGCACCACAACATCCTGCCCCTTGCGTAATGCACTCACTGACTCCTGCTGCCAAAGATCGGGTACAGTAACTGAATCCAGCACGGTAAATGGCTCAGGGTCTGGCGACGAAGGAGGCACGGGAGAAAGGGTATCCAGCAGCAAAGCCATTTGCCGAAACAAACTTGTTTACGTTGGAAAGACTGCAGATTACAGTGGCCTCTTTCCGAGGTGCCGGAGTGGCGGAATTGGTAGACGCGGCGGATTCAAAATTCCAGTTTCATGTTTAATCGTGTTCATTGATGCCTGCTTTTTCAGAGGTTCTTCAAATCACACTGACAGGTGGGCGTATACATAAGTGGCACAAAAAGTGGCACAAGGGGGCCGGGGGGTGGCCCTATCGAATCGTGCGGCAGGAACGACGACGCGTTAGCTCAAACGGATTATTTTTGTAATAGCGTAAGGTGGATTATTTGGTGTGGGTGACCTACTAATTCAATTCGGCCACTGAGGTGGGAATATGAAGCCTCTTAAGGTTTCCAAGTAGCCTGAGATAGAAGGTCTAACCTGGACCACTAAAAGCGGGCTTTCTTTTGTGTTAAAATGTAATTGGAGTAATTCTGTAAATTTTTCGCGTGGCAGAAGCCCATTCCTTGAGAGACTCAGTGTTGGAGCTAGCCAGTAGGGTTTGGTTAGCACAGTCCATAATGCGTCTTCAGTTTGCTCAGGAAGTTCCTCTTCACCATGACGTATCCAAAATCCTTTAAGGTGTTCTGAATTGAGGCTGGAAAGGCAGTGGCTATTCACCTCACAAGGTCTGCGATAAAAGAGCCAACCCTTAAAAAAGGCCTGTCGTTGGACGGAATCAATTCCAGTAATGGTGCCAAGTTCTTGGTTCAGATTCTCCTGAGTACTACGTGTTAGTTGCTTATTAAATAAGCGCTTTTTTT
>CAZAIZ010000384.1:0-2180 GCA_964485275.1 uncultured Pedosphaera sp. | reverse complement strand
AACGCCTCTGGTTGCAGCGACTATACCATGGGAAACCATAAAGTCAGGCTACGACTTTCTTGGAAACCTGGCGCAGAAGAAATTCGACTTGGAGCGAATACAAAAGGATCGGGTAAAAGTTGCTGAGATTCTACGTACAGCCGGAGCTAAATAAAATGAAACAATTTCTTTTCGTAATGCTGTTTGCCACGGTACTGGTTGGCTGTGGGAAGAAAGAAGAGGCACCGCCCAACGTAGAGGTTGGAGAAAACCAGACCACAATAGAGGTGGGTACGGATTTGCTGGGGGCTTCTATAAGTGGAAACCTGAATGCTGTTAAAAGGCAAATTGCATTTGGAGCGGACTTGGATCAACGCACAACTGATGGCCAAAATAATACTCCCCTCATTTTGGCAGCTACCTTTGGGAATGAAAAGGTGGCCAATGCCCTAATGGACGCGGGAGCAGATGTTAACCTCAAAAAAATTGATGGATCAACCGCTTTGCATGCTGCCGCCTTTATGGGGCATTCGGGCATAGTTAGGGCTCTCCTGGAAAATGGGGCTGAACCCAATATCCGAAACCTCAGTGGTTCGACTGCCTTGGATGGGGTATCGATGACGTGGGATGATGCCAAGGATATCTATAAACTTATCGGTGCGCTGTTGGCTCCTTATGGCTTGAAGATGGATTACGAGAGAATCAGGCTAGCCCGCTCAGATTGCGCACAAATACTGGAGTCTCGAGGTGGTCAAAATGCCCCCAAGGAGGCGGCAAAGCATCCCCCGATTACCGATATATTCGGTGCGGTGTTTTATGAGGATCTTGCCGCAGCCAAGAAATTTATTGCCGATGGAGTCGATTTAAATGCTCCTGAGCCAAAAGACGGAAACACTCCTTTGCATCTGGCAACCCTTGTATGTAATATTGAGATTACCAAAGCCCTGATTGCTGCCGGAGCCAATGTGAATGCAAAGAATAAAAAAGGCGAAACTCCATTGGTGGCCGTGGCACTGAAATGGGGAACCATGAGTTTTGTTTATGGACTGCTTGAAGGTGCAGCACAGAAGAAATTTGACCTGAACCGGATCAAACGGGATCGGGAAAAGGTGGCACAGATTCTGCGTGCTGCCGGGGCCAACTAATCATATCTGTGGAGCAACCTCCCCTTATTGAATCGCCTCCTGCGCCTCCGGTGTTGGAGAAGAGGCGCTACCATGATCTGGATGCATTACGGGCGTGCGCCATGCTTCTGGGGATTGTGCTGCACGGAATCCTTGCCTTTGGGGAACCTACATGGCAGGGATATGCTCCTCAAAATGATGCTCATTGGTCGGTTCCTGAGGTGATTTCCAATGCGGCCGCAGCGGTTGGGGCCGAGGCCCCCGAGACATTTAGCCCTTATAAGTTCTGTTTCACCGCCATCCATGGATTCCGGATGCCTCTTTTCTTCGTGGTAAGCGGTTTCTTTACCGCAATGCTTTGGAGCAATCGTGGAACCAAGGAACTCCTGAAACACCGGGCCAAACGTATCCTTCTCCCTTTGGCGATATTTACTCCCATTGCCTGGATTACCATGTTGGTAGGATTGGGAATTGGGGGTCTTGGGGAAAAAGTTTTTTTTGATGACAAGCGTGACTCCAAAGGTGTGGTTGAAAAGACTCATCATTCAATTACAGATGCTGTTATGCTGGGTGATTTGAGTGAGGTAAAAGGACACGTGAAAAGGGGGGCTGATATCAAACAAACGAATGATAAAGGAGAAACGCTCCTTCATATTGCCGCCTTCTTTGCTCATCCAGAAGTCGTTCAATTTTTGCTGGATAAAGGTTTGGATATCACAATCAAAAGTAAGAAGGGCCAAACGGCTCTAAATTATGTGGAAGGTCCTTGGAGCAGGGAAATCGAGGGGACATATAAATTTGTCGGTGGGTTGGTTGGATTAGATCTGGATTTGGAGCGCATCGAAAGGGATCGACCCAAGTGTGCGGCAATCCTGAGGAAGCACACATCCTCCGGTTCACGTAGCCCTCCCTCCAATAAAACAAAGTTTGAAGGACCTCTCCAGAATTTCAGGTACCGGGTATATTACCAACAGTTCAATACTTTGCCTGATTTTGACAAGCTCACGCCTGAATTCAGCGGAAAGTCAGAGAAAGGCATTATCGACCTCGGTTTTGCGGGGAGGAAAGAGACCTTTG